>JBJYXS010000001.1:0-2621 GCA_046260075.1 Anaerolineales bacterium
CGGCAAATGCGGACCATTCGCCGCTTGGGGAAAACGCCGCCGACTGCAACCCGCCCAGGAAAACATCGAAGGAATGGATTTCTTCGAGGGACCGGCTGTCCAAGAGAAAGGCTCTTTCCGCGATCGATACCGCCGCCAGGGATACATCGCCCGGCGCATACCGTAACCGATCGATTTTAGTAAAGGCGGCGATCCTCTCGCGAAGCAAGGTCCCCGACTGCGGGTCCCAGATCTTTACCGTTCCGTCTCCGGATCCGGCGGCTAGCTCCTTGCCGTCGGCCGTCCAGTCCACGCTCCAAGCGCCGAAGGCGTGTCCCTGCAGGAGCGCAAGCGGTTCCTCAGAGTCATAATCCCAAATCTGCACCGATCCGTCGCCGCAGGCCGAAGCCAGACGGCTCCCGTCGGGGGAAAACGCGATCCCGAACAGCAAACCATACTGGGTTTGCAAACGCGGCAGTTCCTCGCCTGTGGTGAGGTCCCAGCGCGACAGGTAGCCCTGGTCGCCGCCCGTCACCAACACGCGTTCATCGTTCGAAAAAGCCAAACTGCGAATACCGTACCCCCAATATCCCAGGAGGGGGTTGACGAATTGGTATCTTGCCATGCCGGATTCCAGATCCCAGACGACGACGGATCCGTCCTCGGCGCCCGAGGCAAGCAGTGCCGGTGTTTGTGTGGTTCCCTCCACGCCGGAGAAGGCCAATCCGTGCACCGGATGGGTGTGGGATATCAGGCGTTTTTCCGTCTGCGCGCTTTTCGCATCCAGGAGAATCACCGATCCATCCTGCTGGCCGACGGCCAGCCATTGTCCGTCCGGGGAGTACGACACCACAAGTACGGGTGATGTGGATTCATAGACGGCCTGAGAAAGCCATCCGATGGTGCGGAAGATCTCCACACCCCGAGAAGAACCCAAGGCCAGACGGCTTCCGTCAGGGGAAAAATCCACGGACGAAGGCCACCCCTGTCCGAAGCGCCCCAATTCGCCCAAGGAGGCCAGGTTATCCGCGGATAACGGCTCCCGACCCGCCGGAACGGAAGGCGCCGGAAGACCGGCAAGTTCATCCGTGGGCGGAAAGGTAGTTACCTTTGCGGTAAACGCAGGGGTCGGAGGTTCCCGGGTTTGCGTTTTTTGCGCGACGCAGCGGATCAGGACCACCCCAACGACCAGACCGGCGAGTACGAAAAGAACGATGACCGCAAGGCCGGTCCGTTTACGAAAAGGGGAAACCCGGCCGTTTCGGGCATCAGGAGTCATGTCCATCCGAATCCTTCACTATCCATTGGAGAAGGGAGAGAATGAATATAATCAATGCTACGGGGATCAATAGGGTGAAGAAAAACACCAACCCGCATCCCGCGGCGGGCGTGCCGTACAGGAAAGCGATCAGCAGCGTCCCCAGAAGGACAGTCAGTATCACCCCGGACACCGCCAACCGCTTTTTCGTCTGCCGGGAGTGCTCGCGGAGGTCCTTCGGGGTGTTTTTCATCCGGCCCCTCCATGGAGAAAATTGTATCATCCCGTCCTGCTCCCGCCGCTGCAAGGCGGCCCGTTGAAAACAGGCGGAGTTTCTTGAGTTTTCGGTGCCTTTTGTGCTTTTTTCGGCGGTTATATTACAATACAAAGGCTGCTGCAAATCAGACACCATCCGGACAGGGCTCAATCCCCATTTGGAGAATCGCACGTGGTCATCCTCGAACTTCGCGAACTGGCCCAGGTGCTGGACTCAAAGGTGAATACGCTCCAAAAGGAGTTCACGCGTATCGCCGATCAATTGGCCTCCCTGCGTCAAAAATGGTCAGAAGTGGAGGCCGAAGACCGTCCGAAAATCGTCAAGGACCAGGAACTCCTGAAACAAAAACAAATGCTGCTCGCCGAACAGGTGAATATTTGGAGGGACCGGCTGAGAGCCATTGAGAGTCCCTCCGGCGAACAGGCGATGCTGGCCATATTGGAGGAATTGCTCGGCTGCGAAGATCCTCATGTGGTCGAAGCAGTTCAGCAAGCCAAGAAATTGCTCGCTATGGATCCGGAGCAGAAAGCCCAGATGTTCAACAAAGCCGTCATCTCCGCGGCCAATACGCCGGTGGGACGGCTCATCGAACGCGCGCGCACCAATTACGACCTCCGCAACGGCGGGCCGATCGTCCGCCAGCAGGCGGCCGTGGAATTCTCCAACCGTTCCGGAATAGCACAGGACGATTCGATCCTGCCGGAATTGGAATCCGCGATGGCCAGTTCCGACCCCGTGGTGTCAGACGTCGCCACGCGGACAATGGTCCAGATACTCCGCTTCCGTGCGGTACGATCCGCCGAATTGGATCTGGTCCGGGCAGCGGTGCATAAGCTGGTGAAAATCAAGGACCCTTCTGTTGTGCCGGTGCTGATCGAAATCCTCAAGAATCCGCGCCAGGGGTATCTTCTCGTCGACGGCAATCTTCAAGAGGGATCCAACGGTTCATCGCGGCTGCAGGCCCTGATCGCCCTGGTGGAATGGCGCACCAAAGAAGCTCAAGATGCCATTCGCACGCGCCGGCTCGACAGGGATCCGAACATCGTCAACGCGGCCGAACGCGCGCTGGAAGCCTTCCCCGGCGATTGGTCCGGGAATCCCGGCTAG
>JBJYXS010000002.1:0-7981 GCA_046260075.1 Anaerolineales bacterium
TGGCATTCGGCGGAAGCCGGGGGGCGCGGTCGATCAACCGGGCGCTGCTGGCGGCTCTGCCGAAGCTGCTGGAGGTGATGCACGTGATACACATAACGGGAACCCTTGACTGGCCGGAAGTGGAGAAGGTCCGGAAAAACCTGCCCAAGTGGCACAAAGCCCGCTATCACGCCAGTCCCTATCTGCACGAAGAGATGGGCGGGGCGCTGGCGGCCGCGGACATGGCCGTTTCGCGCGCGGGCGCATCGGTGCTCGGCGAATATCCGCATTTCGCCCTGCCGTCGATCCTGGTGCCGTATCCGCATGCCTGGCGCTACCAGCACATCAATGCCGAATACCTGGAATCCCAAGGGGCGGCCGTGGTGCTGCCGGACGATACGCTCTCGGAGAGCATGGCGGCGGAAGTGCTGGCGTTGATGGGCGACAAGCCCCGGCGGAAGGACATGAGCCGGGTGCTGGAAAAAATCAACCAGAAGAACTCCGCCCTTAAATTGGCGCGCGAGGTGGTCGCAGCCGCCAAGGAAGGTCCGCGGTAAGCCGCCATGACGATGCCGCTGGTGTTCGGCCTGCTGGTTGTTCTCTTCGCGGTGATCGGTTCCCTGCGCGGATGGGCCAAGGAACTGCTGGTGGCGTGCTCCCTGGTGCTGGCGATGTTCGTCAACATGCTGCTCGACAAATACGCATCGGGGCTGCTGGCTCCGTTGCCGCCCACCGAAGTGTTCGGCGTGCGGGCGGGGATCTTCGCCATCCTGACCTATTTCGGATACTTGACGCCCCGCCTGCCCTGGATCCCGGCGGAACGCTTCCTGCGCGAACGGCTGCAGGATTGGCTGCTGGGGGCCGTGCTGGGGGCGCTCAATGGAGTGATCCTGTTCGGCAGCATCTGGTTCTTCCTGCACAAGGCCGGGTATCCCTTCCCGGGCATGGAACAGGCGCTGGCCAGCGCCGACAGCCCGGAAACCGCGGCGATCATGCAGTACATGCCCCCCATGTTGTTGGGCGAGCTGTGGGTCTTCGTGGCCGTCGCCGTGGCGTTCATATTCGTCATTGTGGTGTTCGTCTAAGATGCATTACCACTTGGTCGGCATCGGCGGGTCGGGTTTATCGGCGATCGCGAGGGTGCTGCTGGAACGAGGTGAAATGGTGAGCGGTTCAGACATGGCGGAATCCCCCTTCCTCGATCCCCTGCGCGATTTGGGCGCGCAGGTGACCGTCGGGCATGACGCCCGCAACGTGAGCGGCGCGGATGCGGTCATCGTTTCCTCGGCGGTAAAGGAGGATAACGTCGAAATCGCGGCGGCCCGCAAAGCCGGTTTGCCGGTCTATAAGCGCTCGGAATTTTTCGGCCCATTGACCCGCGGGCGGCGGACGGTGGCGGTGGCCGGCACCCACGGCAAGACGACCACGACCGGCGAAATCGCCCTGCTCCTGGTGCGTCAGGGACTGGATCCGTCGTTCATCGCGGGCGGCGCGCTCTCTGATTTCGGCGGCTCCAACGCCCGGGCCGGGAACGGCGAACATTTTGTGATCGAAGCCGACGAATACGACCGCGCCTTCCTCGGCCTTTCGCCGTGGATCGCCGTGCTGACCAACATCGAACACGACCACCCGGATTGCTTCCCGACGTTGGACGATCTGCAGCGGGCCTTTGCGGAATTCCTGGACCGGGTGCAGCCCGACGGGTCGGTGGTGGTATGCGCCGATTCGCCCGGGGCGATCCGCGCGGTCGAGGCGTTGCGCGGCCGGAAACCGAAGGCCTCCGTCCATACCTACGCGGTGGACATGGAGGCGGAGTGGCAGGCGACCCAGATCCAGCCCAATCCGATGGGCGGAAGCGACTTCCTGGCCCTGCACGGCGGCGAGGTGTTGGGCCGGGTGCGCATCCGGTTGCCCGGCATGCACAACGTCTGCAATTCGCTGGCCGCACTGTGCGCCGCCGATCTGTGCGGGGTGCCGTTTTCCCAATCGTCGAAGTTCCTCTCCCAATACCATGGGGCGGAACGGCGTTTCGAAGTAAAGGGGGAAGCCGGCGGGGTGACGGTGGTGGACGATTACGCCCACCATCCGAGCGAGATCCGGGCCACCCTGAAGGCGGCGCGCCAGCGCTATCCGGAAAGCCGCGTGTGGGCCGTCTGGCAGCCGCATACCTATTCGCGCACGCGGGTGCTGGCGCGGGATTTCGAACGGGCCTTCGGGGATGCCGACCGGGTGGTCGTGCTTCCGGTCTACCGGGCGCGCGAGCCGCTCGACGAAGCGTTCCCGATCGAGGAGGTGGTGCGAGCCATGACCAACACCGAGGCGGTCTACATTCCCGGATTGATGGAAGCGGTGCCGTACCTGACGGGCGAGCTGCGGCGCGGCGATGTGCTGATCATGCTCAGCGCGGGCGATGCCAACCGGGTGGGGGAAGAGGTCCTGCGCCGGATGCGGGCCATCGACGCCGGTGCGGCCCCCTCCATCCGCGCTCCGATCCTGCCGCTCGAGAAACTCCACCGCCGGTTCGGCATGCGGCTGCAGGAGGAGGTTCCCCTGGGAAGGCTGACCACGGCCCGGGTCGGCGGCTGCGCGGATGCGCTCCTTGAAGTGCAAAGCGCCGAGGAGCTGGCGCAGACGGCCGAGTGGCTGTGGAAGGAGGAAATCCCGTTCTTTGTCTTGGGCGGCGGGTCGAACACGCTGATCGCCGACGCCGGGTGCCGCGATCTGGTCATCTACAACCGGGCCAAGCTTTTCGAGATCCAGCCGGGCAGGAACGGCTCGAAGGACACCGCGGTGGTGTACGCCGAATCCGGGGCTTCGATCGGCGCGGTGGCGCGCCAGGCGGCGCAGTTGGGATGGACCGGCCTGGAATGGGCGGCCACGATACCGGGGACCGTCGGCGGCGCGGTGGTGGGCAACGCCGGCGCCTTCGGCGGCGATACCGCCGGCGCACTGAAGGTGGTAGAGATCTTGCAACGGGTGGAATCACGCAAAACCGCGCGGATTACGGCCGACCGGAAGCGGATGGAGCCCGGTGAGCTCGATTTTTCATACCGTTCCAGCCTGATGAAAAAGACCCCCGGGCAGGCCGTTGTGCTCTCGGCCGAATTCGAGCTTGAGCGCTGCGAGCCTTCGCAAGCCGTCACCCGGATCGGGGAACTCCTGGCCAAACGCCGGGAAACCCAGCCCACGGGGGCCTCGCTGGGCTCGATGTTCAAGAACCCGCCGGGGGAATATGCCGGACGGCTGATCGAAGCGGCGGGATTGAAAGGCTGCCGGATGGGAAACGTGGAAATCTCCCAACAGCACGCGAACTTCTTCATCAACCTGGGCGATGCCCGGGCCGCCGATATCCGCGCGCTGATGGACCACGTCCGGCGGTCGGTCCGCGAGCAATCCGGGATCGACCTGCAACCGGAGATCGTCCTGGCCGGCGATTGGCCGGAGAAGTGGTGAGGCGGACATGGGCAAAGTGCGGATCGGCGTGATCTTCGGCGGGCGTTCGGGGGAGCATGATATCTCCCTGCTGTCCGCCCGCTCGGTGCTCGACGCGCTGGACCGTTCGCGCTACGACGTGACGGAGATCGGCATCACTACGGACGGCGCGTGGACGGCGGGCGAGGGCGTGTTGGAGCGGTTGCAGCAGCATGCGGGAAAGGGCGCGCATGCGGCCCTTCTGGCCGAGCCGGGTCCGACGCGGATTTGGAAGTTCCAGCCCAACGGGAAGGATACCGAACGCCGCCTGAAGCTTCTGGGTGAGGTGGACGTGATCTTCCCCGTCCTGCACGGAACGTTCGGCGAGGACGGCACGCTGCAAGGGCTGCTGGAGATGGCCGAAGTCCCCTATGTGGGGGCCGGGGTTTTAGCCTCGTCGGTGGCCATGGACAAGGCGCTGTTCAAGCAATTGATGCGGGCTCATGATATTCCGGTGGTGGAGTACATACTGTGCACTCGCGGGGAAATCGCCCACGATCTCGAAGGCGTGGTGCGGCGGGCGGAAGCCCTGGCCCCGTATCCGCTCTACACCAAGCCGGCTAACCTCGGATCATCGGTCGGCATAACCCGTTGCGCGAACCGTTCCGATCTGACCGAAGGGGCGGCGGACGCGGCGCGCTACGACCGGCGGGTGCTCGTCGAGCGCGGGGTCGACGCCCGCGAGATCGAGATCAGCGTGCTGGGCAATGAGCATCCGGAGGCCTCTATGCCGGGGGAAGTGGTTCCCAGCCGGGAGTTCTATTCCTACGAGTCGAAGTATCTCGACGGCACGTCGGAACTGCGCATTCCGGCGCCCCTTTCCGATGCGCAGGTGCGCGAGGTCCAGCGCATGGCGATCGAAGCCTACCGCGCGATCGACGGGGCGGGCCTTTCGCGGGTGGATTTCCTGATGGACCGCGCCTCCGGAAAAATCTTCATGAACGAAATCAATACCATGCCGGGGTTCACGACCATCAGCATGTACGCCAAATTATGGGAACATGGCGGATTGACATACCCCAAATTGCTGGACCGGCTGATCGAGCTGGCGTTCGAACGTCACACGGAGCGTACGCAGAGCGAGCGGACGTTCCGGAAGAATTAGCGAGCGGACATGGCGATCGCGATACGGAAGAAGAAGACCCTCAAGCGGTCGGAACAATTGCGGCGGAAGCGCCAACAGAAGATGGCGCGGACGCTGCATGGACGTTCCCGTGCGGCTGCGGCGCACCCCGCCGCGCCGCAGCCGGCATGGGAGATCCGCCCGCGGGGCGGCGCGGCCAAAGTGCACCGCATGTACAGCATCCCCCTCGAACAGCCGGGGGTGGAAGTGCAACTGCCGGTCCTGACGCTGTCTTTTTCGCCGCGCAGCCTGGCGGCGATCCTGGCGGTCCTGGCGTGCGCCGGGTTGCTGTTCGCGCTGACCTCGCCCATGTTCCAGATGAAAGACCTGCAGGTCCGCGGATTGCAGCACCTCAACCCCGACGGCATTGCGGCCGCCGCGGACGTGCAGGGGGGCAACCTGTTACTCCTTTCCCCGGCCGATATGGCGGGGCGGATCCTCGACAAAATTCCCGCGGTCCGCAGCGTGTCGGTGAGCGTGGGGATGGACGGAACGGTGGTCATCGATGTCCGTGAGCGCGAGCCGATTCTCTTGTGGGTGCAGGACGGGGCTTCCTATTGGGTCGACGCCGACGGCGTCTTCTTTCCGGCGCTGGGCGAGCGCAGCGATTTGATCCGCTTGGAGGAGCGCGAGAAGGGGGTGGAGATAACCTTTGACGGGGCGGCCGACATCGACCCGGCCTGGATCGTCCAGGCGCTGGAACTCACGGTGGCGCTGCCTTCGGGCACCCAATTGCTCTTCGACCTCCGCCACGGGTTGGGCATGGTGGATCCCGGCGGATGGATGGTCTACTTCGGCAAGAACGGAGACGTCGACGGAAAGCTCGACGTGTACCGGCGTTTGATGGAATCGCTCGGGGCCCGCGGTATCCGGCCCGGATTGGTGAGCGTGGAACATCTCGGACAGCCGTACTACCGCCGGTAGGAGTCCGGCAAGGATGCGGATCGGATGAACGTGGATTTGTACACCGGGATCGATGTGGGAACGACCAAGATCTGCACCCTGGTGGCGCAGGAGCTGGAGGACGGCTCGCTGCAGATCATCGGGGTGGGGATCGAACCGTCGCGCGGTCTCAAGCGCGGGGTGGTGGTCAACGTCGAGGAAGCCGCCCGTGCGATCGCCGCATCGGTCGACAAGGCCCAGCGCACCGCTGGCTACGAGATCGCCTCGGCGGTGGTCAGCTTGGCGGGCGCCCAGGTGTCGTCGATCAACAGCCGCGGCGTCGTCGGGGTGACCGGCGAGGTCATCGCGCCGGAAGACGTCGCCCGGGCCAGCGAAGCCGCCCGCGCGATCGCCGTGCCGTACGACCGGCAGATCGTGCACGTCATGCCGCGGGGATTCGTCGTCGACGGACAGGAGGGGATCCGCAACCCGGTGGGGATGCACGGATACCGGCTGGAAATGGAGACCCATATCATCACCGCGTCCTCGACCGCCCTGCGCAACCTCGCCCAGTGCGTGCAGATCTGCGGCGTGGAAGTGGAAGGATTCGTATTGAACCCGATCGCCTCGGCCGAGACGGTCCTGCGCGAGACGGAACGCGACATGGGCGTGGCCGTGGTCGACATCGGCGGGGGGACGACCGATTTGGCGCTGTACCACGACGGCACCGTCAGCCATACCGCGGTGCTCCCCGTGGGCGGCAATCACGTCACCTCCGATATCGCCCACGGTTTGCGGATGCCGACCGAGATCGCGGAATCAATCAAACTGGCCCACGGGCACACCCTGGACTCGGAAATCACCCCCGGCGAAAGTTTCATGGTCCGCCTGTTCGGCGAGGAGGCTCCGGTCCAGGTGCTGCGGTCCGACCTGGTGTCGATCATTCAGCCGCGCATGGAAGAGATCTACTCCATGGTGCTGCAGGAGATCGAGCGGGTGGGAATGCTGAATTATCTGCCAGCGGGCGTGGTGTTGACGGGCGGAGCGAGCCTGCTGCCCGGCGCGCGGCCGCTGGCCAGCCAGTGCCTGGGATTGCCGGTGCGGGTCGCCGGTCCGGGCGATCTGAAAGGTCTGGTGGACCAGTTGACCAGCCCGGCCTATGCCACCAGCGTCGGCCTGCTGATCTGGCTGCAGAAGGAAGTCCAGAATTTGACAGCCGCGAAACCCGTCCACAAGCCCCGCCATCGGCGGGAGGGGATGGATGTCGGAAAGAAGATCCAGGATTTCATCAAGACGATCCTGAAGGGAATGGCGCCATAGGACCGGGCCCCGTCCGGTGGAGGAACCGCCGGGGCGCAGACCGGGGAAAGGCAACAGGACCCCGGAACGATAGGGGATGCAAGAAATATCGAGAGGAGGATCCATGTCGACAGTACAAAATTCGGAGGCTTTTGCACGCATCAAGGTGATCGGCGTGGGAGGCGGCGGCCAGAATGCCGTCAACCGCATGATCTCCGAAAACCTGCAGGGAATCGAGTTCGTGGCGGTCAACACCGACGCCCAAGCCCTGCTCCTTTCCAACGCGGCGACCCGCGTGCGGATCGGCGAGAAGCTGACCCGCGGGCTGGGCGCCGGCGGCGACCCGAAGATCGGCCAGAAGGCGGCTGAGGAATCCGCCGACGAGCTGTACGACACGCTCAAGGGTTCCGACATGGTGTTCATCACCGCCGGCATGGGCGGCGGGACGGGCACCGGCGCGGCGCCGATCGTGGCCCAGATCGCCAAGGAGGTCGGCGCGCTCTCGATCGGCGTGGTCACCAAGCCTTTCACCTTCGAAGGCGGGCGCCGCGCGCATTCGGCCGAAGAGGGCATCGCCCGGCTCAAAGAGCACGTCAATACGTTGATCGTCATCCCCAACGACCGGCTGCTGCAGCTCACCGAGAAGCGCGCCAGCCTGCAGGATTCGTTCCGCATCGCCGATGATGTGCTGCGCCAGGGCGTGCAGGGGATCTCGGAACTGATCACCATCCCCGGGTTGATCAACCTCGATTTCGCCGACGTGCGGGCGATCATGCTCGAGGGCGGGGCGGCGCTGATGGCCGTCGGTCACGCATCGGGCGAGGACCGGGCCCGCAAGGCGGCCGAACAGGCGATAACCAGCCAGCTGCTGGATATCACCATCGACGGCGCGCGGGGCGTGATCTTCAACGTCACCGGCGGGCCGAACCTGAGCCTGTTCGAGGTCAACGAGGCGGCGGCGATCATCAAGGAAACGGCTCACCCGGACGTCAACCTGATCTTCGGCGCGGTGATCGATCCGAGCCTGACCGAGGAGCTGCGGATCACCGTCATCGCCACCGGGTTCGAGAAGCCGGCCGTCACCCGCAAGCTGGATCGGATCCTGGCCCGGCCGAATACGGTGCGCAAGCCGTCGCAGATGTCGCTGCCGAACGCCGGCGCGACGGTGACCCCGGCCGTTCCCCGCCGGATCAACACCGCCGTGCCGATGGAAGTATCGGTGCGCCC
>JBJYXS010000003.1:0-13985 GCA_046260075.1 Anaerolineales bacterium
ACCGATTGCTTTTTTTACAGATAGATCCTGTTCCCATAAAATCCATTCGTCATTAATTACCCCTTCGGTATTTTTATCAATATAAAGAATATCGTAAATTAGTCTTTTTCGGTTGGGGGATACATGGCGGTCCAAGGTTAGTGTTTTATAGATGGCATCTTCCATTAATGGCAGTATCCCCTTTGTGATTTCACTGCCCTGCAATCTGAAATATATCTCCGAATTGAATATTAGCCTTCCTGAAAGTTGTGTCATCGGCCCAGGTGAAGCCGCAATTGACAAGCATTTTAGATTTATCATCGAATTGGATTCAGTATATGTTACCGCAGGTGAAGCACTTTCACGCAAATATTGAATTTCCGTTGCTCCGGGACCAGTACTTGTCGGCATTTGTTCAGGAATAGTTCCCCCTGACACGGCAGTTGTTGTACATCCTTCCAGACAACAACCAAATAGAGTAACCAGGAATAAACAAATGCCAATTCGTCTTTTTTTTCCGCATCCGATTATTTTATCCATATGATCACCCGTGCCGGCTACTTGACCCATCCGCTGAGTATTTTACTTAAAAACCAGCAAGTGAGTTAAGATGCGCTATTTTGCGCCAAAGGCGCATTCGTTACCATGACGCTTCATTCCAACTCCCTTTATACACAGGGGACGGCAACCGAGTTATTCGCAGAAAATGCCATCCTCCGCCAACAAGTGATTGTATTGCGCCGCCAAGTAAAAATGCCGCAGTTTACACATAGTGACCTGATTCTTCTTGTTCTTCCGGCTTGATCCGCCAAATTCTGGACTCAGGCTCTTCACATCATTCAACCGGATACGCTTCTCCGCTGGCATCGCGACCTTTTTCGTCTATTCTGGCGGGAAAAATCCGGGAATTGGTGGAAGAAACGGCGAATATCCCCTGAAACCATATATGTTCATCATTTTTCCTCCCCTCCGGTCGCCTCGTGGCGCGTCCTGGCCATTCTAGCCCAAAACCGCATTTCCCGTTTGCCTACACCGGGTTTAATTCCGATATTTGGTAAAGACATCACTTGAATCACCGCGCCAACCGCCGGCCGGCCAAGGACTGCCTGCGCAGCCTCGGCGGCGCACGGAACGATGTTTTCCCTTTTCCGAAAGCCTCAGGGATGGAAATTCGCCCGGAACCGCCGGCCGATTTCCTCCAACTCGGGGATTTTTTCCGCCGGGATCGGCCGGACGGCGCCCAGCGCTTTGGCCGTGAAGTATACCCGCGCGGTATACTCGACGCGCTCCAGCGCGATCAGCGCCTGGTTCAGCGTGCGGCCGACGTTCAGGCTGCCGTGATGGCTGAGCAGGATCGAATCGCTTTCCGGCAGGAACGGGCCGATGGAAGCGGCCAACTCCGGCGAACCCGGATGGGCATAGGGGGCGACGGGGACGCCGCCCAGGGCGATCAACGATTCGGGAACGATGTCCATCGGAAAGGGCAGCCCGGCGACGGTGATCGCGGTCGCATACGGCGGATGCGCGTGGATCACGGCCCGGACGTCGGGCCGGAGACGGTACGCCTCCAGGTGCATGCGCACTTCCGAACTGGGCGCCAGTCCCGGCCGGCCGGAGAGGATCCGGCCGGCCCCATCCACCAGCAGGATGTCCTGCGGCTTAATTTCCATTTTATACACGCCGCTGGGCGTGATGAGGAACCGGTCCGGCTTCCAACGGACGGAAACATTACCGTCGCTGGAACGGATGAGTCCCTGGTCAGCCAGAATCCGCGTGACCCGGACGATATCCCGGCAAACACCCGCTTTCGACATCATGCCTTTCTTCCGTTCTTCGCCAACTCCGAGTACCGCGCGTACGCCGCCTTCCAAGCATCTCCGTCGGCGGGAGAGTCCACGGTCAGAGGTTCCGTCCGCTGCGCCAGCTTCCGCCCCTCCTCCCAGGAAGCCAGCCGGCCGACGGCGACGGCCTGTCCGATGACGTTACCCAGCGCGGTCGCCTCGGCCGGGCCGGCGATCACGGTGCGCTGCATGGCGTTGGCGGCGAACCGGTTCAACAGACGGTTCCGCGAACCGCCCCCGATGACATGGACCGTCCGGAAGGTTTGGCCGAACACCTCGCTGAGCTGGTCCGCGGTCCGGCGGTATTCCAGCGCCAGGCTCTCCAGGATGCAGCGGACGATCTCCCCGACCGATTGCGGAACGGTTTGTCCGGTGGCGCGGCAATATTCCCGGATCCGCCCGGGCATGTCGCCCGGAGAAAGGAACCGCGGGTCGCCGGGCGCCACAAAGCAGGCGAACGGGGCCGCCTTCCGCGCGGCGGCGATGAGGGAATCATACGACCAATGCGAAGCGGCGTCACTCCACGCCCGCCGGCACTCCTGCAGCAGCCAGAGGCCGGAAATATTTTTCAGGAAGAGGAATTTGCCGTTCGCGCCGCCTTCGTTCGAGAACCCGCACTCCAGCGCCCGCGGCGCGAGGATGGGATCGTCCACCTCCACACCCATCAGCGACCAGGTCCCGGAACTCAGAAAAATAAAACGGGAATCCGCCGCGGGAACCGCGGCGACCGCCGACGCCGTATCGTGGCTTCCCACGTTGGCCACCGGAATGCGACCGCAACCCGCTTGAGCGGCCACGGCGGCGGAAAGCTGCTCCAGAACGGTTCCGGGCGCAACCACGGATGGAAACAGCCCGGCGGGAATGCCGAACCGCGCCAGCAGATCCCGCGACCATTCCCGCCGCCGGGCATCCAGGCATTGCGTCGTCGAAGCGATGGTCCACTCGCTGGCCGTCCGTCCGCACAGCCAATGGTTGAACAGGTCCGGGATGTTGAGGAACGTTTCCGCCGCATCCAGCACGCCGGAATCCGCCATGGCCAGCAATTGGTAGAGGCTGTTGAGGTCCATCGGCTGGATGCCGGTGACGGAGAACAGCTCCCGGCGGGGTACGGTCCGGAAAGCGGCTTGCGCCATGCCTTGCGTCCGGGCGTCGCGGTAATGGAACGGATTGCCCAGCAGCGCTCCGGTCCTGTCCAACAGGCCGAAGTCCACTCCCCAGGCATCGACGCCCAGGCCGGCCAGCTGTTTTCCGTATGCGGCGGCGGCCTTTGCCAGCCCGGTTTGCATTTCCTCCCATAGGCGCAGGATATCCCAGTACAGGCGGCCGCCCGCGGCAACCGGCCCGTTGCGGAACCTATGGATTTCCTCCATCGCCAGACGGTCTTCGGCGATCCGTCCGGCCATCAGCCTTCCGCTTTCCGCGCCCAGGTCGAAGGCCAGGAACACCGGCGCCGTGCGCGATTCCGCCGTCATCCGTAGAGCGGTCCGTAGGCGGCGCAGGCGCGGAAATCCGCCCCCTCCGGATCCGCGGTGCCGAATGCGTTCCAGGCGCTGGGCCGGAAGATCCTATCCGCCGGAACGTTGTGCATGCACACCGGCATCCGCAGGATCGCGGCCAGGCTGATCAGGTCCGCGCCGATATGCCCGTAGCTGACCGCCCCGTGGTTCGCGCCCCAGGCGTTCATCACCGAATAGACGTCGGCAAAGACCCCGGAGCCGGTGAGATTCGGGACGAACCAGTGGGTCGGCCAGGTGGGATCGGTGCGGTCGTTCAGGACGGAATGCACCCCTTCGGGGACATCCACGGTATACCCTTCCGCCAATTGCAGCACCGGCCCCAACCCCTTCACCAGATTGATCCGCGACATCGTCACCGGCATCTCGGCGCGCGTGACGAACCCGGAGGAAAAACCGCCTCCGCGGAAATATCCGGTGTTGGCCGGGTACCAATCGACGGCTTCCAGGCAGGCCGCCGCCTCGGCCGCCGAGATCTCCCAGTACGGCTTGAGCGCCGGCCGGCCGTTGCGTGAGGTTTTTCCCGTTGCGTCGAGGCTGGCGGAACCCGAATTGATCAGATGGATCAGACCGGCCTGCGCCCTACCGGAAAGGGAGCGTCCGGTGACCCTTTTCACCGCCGCCGGACTCCAGTAGGTGCGGACGTCGGCGAATACCTGGGCGGTGTTGGTGAGCAGGTGGCCGAACAACATGGCGGCTCCGTTAAGGCTGTCGTTTTCGGTGGCCACCACGAACGCCTCGCGGATGCCGTTCCAATCGAATGAGGAGTTCAGGATCGCCTCGAGGAAATCCCCGTTGGGGAAGTGATCCGTCCATGCCCGCTGTCCCTGGAAACCGCCGAGCAAGGCGTTGTGTCCGAGGGCTTCCTCGCCGTAGCCGAGATCGGCCAGCCGCGGATTGCCGATCATCAGGTCGCGCGCGATCAGAGTCATCATCAGGACCACGCGCCAGTCGCCGTCTTTCCGCCTCCGGGTCCGCTGCTTCTCCGGCGGATTGTGGTCGCGCCCCTCCCGGCAATATTGCTCTTTCCACCGGAGCGCCCGGTCGTACTCCAGCGGATCGAAGATCTTTTCCTCCATCCGGCGGACGAACTCGGTCATGTCGACGGCTTCCGTGCGCATTCCGAGGTATTCCTCGAAGAAGGAGGGATCGACGATGGACCCGGCGATCCCCATCGAGGTCCCGCCCATGGAGAGATAGGCGGCGCCGCGCATGGTCGCCGCCGCCAGTCCGGCGCGGGCGAACCGCAGCAGCTTGGCCCGGACGTCGTCGGGAATCGTCGCGTCCGCCGCGTCCTGCACGTCGCGGCCGTAGATGCCGAACGCCGGCAATCCCTTCTGGTTGTGCCCGGCCAGCACGGCCGCCAGGTACACCGCGCCGGGACGCTCCGTGCCGTTGAATCCCCAAACCGCCTTCGGGAGGAACGGATCCATATCCATCGTCTCGGATCCGTAGCACCAGCAGGGGGTGACGGTGATCGAAACGCCCACGCCTTCCCGCGCGAACTTCGCGGCGGTTTGCGCCGCCTCCGTCACCCCGCCGATGCACCCGTCCGCCAGGACGCATTCCACCGGCATGCCGTTGGCATGCCGCAGATTCCCGGCCAGGAGCCGGGTGACGCTCTCGGCCATTTCCATGGTCTGCGCTTCCAGGGATTCCCGCACGCCGTTCCGGCGCCCGTCGATCACCGGGCGGATGCCGATCTTGGGGGGAGCGCCGACCAGCCGGTTTACCGGCGGATTCATTGGAAAATCCGACCTGGGCAACATGGCTTTCCTCCTTCGGCGGACACCCCGGTTCCGCCAAATCCCCCCGTGGGTGCGGGCGGCATGGAATTCGCCACGATTTGACGGGCGGTGCGCAAAGCCATCTCGCTTCGCCCATTCCATTCCGGCGGCGAAGATATCGCCGGCCGCCTGCCGTCCCGCGCCCGCTAGGCCGAAACCAGGATCATGTTGGCGTACTGGATCGTATCGGCCGTCCGGATCAGCCCGACGGCCCGGGGAACCCTTTTCTTGAATTCCGCATGCGGCTCATACTGCACCGGAATGCCGTCGGTGCTGCGCGCGAACCGAAGAGGCGTTTCCGGCGGATTTTGATCGAGGAACTCCTGGGCCATGAATATCTGTCCGATCCGGAAATTGGGCCGGATCGCATCCAGCACCTGCAACACAGTGGGGATGTCGTCCACCAGGGAAATGTCGACCGTTTCGATCATCGGCCAATACGGAAATCCCCGGTCGGCGATCACCAGCGAGTTCGTATGCCGTACACGGGAAAGGAGTGAATGGATATCCGGATTGAGAATACCTTTAATAATCATGTGAGGGGAACCGCCTTTCGGAAATTGCACGCCTTCCGGTCGATCCGGACCGGTCGTCGCGCGGCCCCCCTTTCGGAAAACCGAAGTACGGAACGACCGGTTCCTGCATCTCCGGCAGGCGCATTCGACGCCGTCTTGCGCCGCCGTCCCGCTCTCGGCGCTATAATTCCATACACGGCAACCCTGATCCGGCGGGCGCCCTTTCCTTGACCGGAGCCGGAGCCCGCCTTTACAGGGTGCCTGGTGCGGGCAGGGTGGGAGCGATCAAGCTCCACCCTGCCCGCCCAACCCGGAGGAGAAGGAGAAAAGCCCCCTGTGCGCCCGCCCCGATGACCAACCGGGAGACGCACGCCTTCCCTCTTCTTCCTGACGCGAGAACTCAGTAGAGCACGTTCTGAGCGTCCTGCGTATCGATGTTGTCCTTGGTCACCATCAGGAAGCCGGTGTCCACGAACTTTTCAACCGTTTTGCCGGCGAAGGCGGCATCGTACGCGGTCATCACGCCCAGGTAGCCCATGTTGTAGGAGCTCTGCACGGCGATCGACAGGAGCGTGCCGTCCCGGACCATGTCCTGCAGGACGCTGTTGCCGTCGAAGCCGATGGCCACGATCTTGCCGGAGAGCTGCATGTTCTGGATCGCGCGGCCCATGCCGATGGCGGTCGGCTCGTTGGCGCCGAAAATGCCCACCAGATCCGGATTGGCGGTGAGCACGTCCGTGGTCTGATTGAGCGCGGTGGGCATGTCCGCGTTGGAATACTGCGTCGTGACGATTTCCAGTTTCGAGTTCTTCTCGATGTATTCCGTGAATCCGCCCACGCGCCCGATCTCGGATCCCACGCCCTTGACATAGGACATGACGGCGATCTTTCCCTCGTCGCTGCCGGTCATCGCCTTGACGCCGTCGATCAACGCCTGGGCGCAGGCTTCTCCGGCCGCCTTGTTGTCGGTGGCGAGGAAGGACACGTACGTGGAATCGTCGCCTTCAAGCAACGAGTCGATGATGACGACGGGGATGCCGGCGTCGTGCGCCTTCTTCACGGCCGGCTGGAGCGCGGTCACGTCGGACGGAGCCAGGACGATCGCCTTGACGCCGCGGTCGATGGCGCTTTCGACGATGTTGATCTGCTCGTTGATGTTGCTCTCGGACTGCGCCCCGAGGAAGGTGACCGACAGCTTGGGCGTCTGGGCCTTGAGCTCATTCTGGGCGTCCATGGCGCCCGTTTGCACGTTCTGCCAGAAGCTGGAGTTGCCGGTCTTTACGATGACGGCGATCTCCTGTGATTCAACGGTCTGAATCACCGTCTGGACGACGGGGGCGGACGTGACGACCACCGTCTCCGGAGAGGGGGTTCCGCAGGCGGAGAGGACCAAGATCCCCGCCAACGCAACCAAGACGAATCCGAACTTCTTCATGGTGTTCCTCCTTTTGGTTTTTCACCAGTCCAGGCGGACTGGGACGTGCCGATGGTTGGATACGGGCCGCCGGCCGTCGCGCCGTCCGGGCGGCCGAGCGATCCTTCCCCCTATTTCCGGCCCCTGAGCTGGTCCACGATGACGGCGCCGATGACCACAAGGCCGATCACGATCTGCTGCATGAAGTAATTGGCGCCGGACATGGTGAGGCCCACGGTGAGAATTCCGATGATGAAGGATCCGATCACCGTTCCGCCCACCGTGCCCACGCCGCCCATCAGGCTCGAGCCGCCGATGACGGCGGCGGCGATGGCGTTCATCTCATAGCCGATGGCGCTGTTGGGCTGGGAGGTGATCATCCGCGAGGCGAGGATGACGCCGACCAGAGCCGCCAGCGTGGCGGAGATGATGTAGTTGATGATCTTCACCCGATGGACGTTGACTCCGGAAAGCCGGGCCGCCTCTTCGTTCGATCCCACGGCGTAGGTATACCGGCCGATCCGTGTTGTGCTCAGCAGGAAGTGAAGGAACAGGGCGACCCCGATCATGACCAGCACCGGGTAGGGGATTCCCGGGAATTCCGGCCCCGTGCCGAAAATGGTGCCGTTCCCCAGCTCGCCGAAACCTTCCGGCGCCGGGTACGCGGCGGCGTTGGTGATCGTCAGGGCGACCCCGCGGGCGACCATCATCATGCCGAGCGTCGCGATGAACGGGGGCAGCTTTAATTTGGTGATCATCAGCCCGTTGAGCAGGCCGCAGGCCGCCCCGACCAGCAGACCGATGAGCATGCTGATCCAAATCGGGACTCCGGCAATCGCGACCATCACGGCGACCGTTCCGGAAAGGGCGACGACCGATCCGATCGAGAGGTCGATGCCGCCGGTGATGATCGTGAATGTGACGCCGATGCCCATCAGGGTCACCGCGCTGGTCTGGAGGGCGAGGCTGAGGACGCTGCGCACGGTGAAAAAATTCCTCGCCACGATCGAGAAAAAGACAAACAGCGCGATCGCCGCGGCGAAGGCGATGAACTGGTCAAAGACCTTCACGAACCGTCTTCCGGCTTTCCGGATGGTCGGATCGGCGTTCGAAACACTTTTTTTGGTCGTCTCGCTCATAGCTGCTCTCCAACGGCAGAAAGGTTCCGGCCGGCCTGGCGCGCGTTTCCGCAGAAGGCGGCCGCGGCGCCGGCTGCATGGCGGAGGATCTCCGGCCGCCCCGAGAGGACGGCGGGGATGCTCCGACCCCCGAAAGCGTCAGTCGACGGCGGCATCGGGGAAATCGTTGCGGGCACCGACGATATAGGCCACCACCCGCTCGTGGAACTCGTGGATGGTTCCGTCGACGGGATAGTCGCAGACTTTCCGCCCGTGGCGCAAAACCACCATCCGATCGCACACTTGGTAGATATCCTCCAAGCGGTGGCTGATGACGATGATCGAATTGCCATGCCGCTTGAGTTGCCGCACCAATTCGAGCACTTGGCCGATGGCCGCCACGCTCAGGGCCGATGTGGGCTCGTCCATGATGGTGACCTTGGCGTTGAAGGCGGTCGCCCGGGCAATCGCCACCGACTGGCGCTGGCCGCCGGACAGCCGGCGCACATTCAAGCGCACGGAGGGAATGTTGATCTGGAGACGGTCCAGCAGGCGGCGCGTCTCCTGTTCCATGCGGCGCTTATCCAGCACGCCGACGAAGCCGAATCGCTTCGACATCACTTCGCGCCCCAGGAAAACGTTGGCGGCCACGTCGAGATGGTTGGCCAGGGCCAGATCCTGGTACACCATCTCGATGCCCAGCCGGCGCGCATGCAAGGGATCGGTGATATGCGCCTTCCGGCCTTCGATGAAAATTTCTCCCCCATCGGGGATATACGCCCCGCTGAGCACCTTCATCAGGGTGGATTTTCCGGCGGCGTTGTCGCCCACCAGCCCCAGCACTTCATTGTGGTGCAAGACCAGGTCGACCCCGCGCAGCGCCCGGACGGCGGCGAAGTTTTTCCTGATGTTCCGCATTTCCACAATCGGTCGGGCTTCCGTCATGGGTTCACCTGCCTTCCCTTGCCGTGTGCAGACTATGCCGTTTTCGCCGGACGACGCATACCGGACGACGGCGGCGGTTCAGGTCAATGCGTCGTGCGCGGACCGTTTCAACTGCTTGACGAGCAGACGCACATCCTGCGCTTTCTCCTTCGAGCTGACGAGCAATGCATCGTCCGTGTCGACGATCACCAAATCCCTCACCCCGACGGTGGCGATCAGGCGGCGCCCGCCGAACACGAGCGTGCCGCGGGTATCCACCGTTTCGTGGGGACCGGCCAAGATGTTCCCCGACGGATCGCGCGGCAGCAGCTCGAACAGGCTCGACCAGCTTCCCACATCGGTCCAGCCGATCCGGGCGGGGATCACCGCCACATCGCGCGCGCCCTCCATGACGCCGTAGTCGATGGTTTGTTCGGCCACCTGCGGCCAAATCCGCGCCAGGGTTTCCGCGTACTCCTGCGGATCCCGCAGGGACTCTTCCACTTCCGCCAATTGGGAATAGAAACCGGGCATTTGGCGCCGCAGCTCGTCCAGCAGCCGGTTCACCCGCCAGACGAACATCCCGCTGTTCCAGAAGTATCCTTCATTGGAAGCCATCCGGGCCGCCCCGGATGGCTCCGGTTTTTCGATGAACCGCAGCGCCCGAAAAACCGGCTGGTCCGACTCCAACGGAAGCCGTTCGCCCTTTTGGATGTACCCGTATCCCGTGGAAGCGAAAGTGGGCGGGATTCCCAGCGTCACCAGGAAATCCGCCTGCGCGGCGGTTTGCGAGTCCGCCAACACCTTGCGGAAGGACGGCGCATCGGCGATATGATGGTCCGCCGTCAGCACGGCCATCACGGCATCCGGATCGCGCCGCCGCAGATGAACGGCCGCAAGGCCCAAGGCCGGGGCGGTTCCCCGCCCCTGCGGCTCGGCAAGGTAATTCTCCGGCGGCAATTCGGGGGCCTGGGGTTGCAGCAAGGGGACATGATCGGTTTTCGTCACCACCAGGATGCGATCGTGCGGGAAGAGCGGTTCCAGGCGGTCCACAGCCTGCTGGAACAGCGTCCGCTCGCCCACCAGATGCAGCGTTTGCTTGGGGCGCTTGCGCCGGCTCATCGGCCACAACCGCGTCCCGCTCCCGCCCGCCATGATCACGGCGTAAAACATCTCTGCCTCCCGAAAACCCTTCAGAAACCCCGCAAATCGGTGCTTCGCCGAGGAGGCAAGCCGGGTTTCGGCTCCCTCGTCAAGACCACGTATTCCAACCCATGTTGTTTGCAGAAATCCCGTTTTTCGGGCTGATCCCCATCCTCGTTGACCAGATAGATATCCGGCCGGATGCGTTCGATTTCCGGTTCGGCATCCATCCAACCGGTGCCGGTGGAGATCAGCGCTTGCGTTACGAACCGGACGGATTGCACCAGATAGCGCCGCTCCTCCTGGGGGAACAGCGGGTGCCCTTCTCCTTTTAAAAGGCGCAGGTTGCTGTCGCTGCCGACCACGACGTAGAGATCCCCGTAGGCGGAGGCCTCCTCAAAGAAGCGGACGTGGCCGGAATGGAACCAATCGAAGCAACCGGTGACCACGACCTTCTTCCTCCCCGAGTGCCGGGAAGGGGGCGGAACGGACGGAAATCCCTGCAATTCGGCGGACCGGATGACCCGGTACTCGATGCCGTGCGCCCGGCAAAAATCGCGGCGCGAGCTCAGATCGTTCCATTCCTCCACCGCCCAGACGTCCGGCCGCATCCCCGTATGCAGAGGAAGCCCGGACCGTCCCGCGCCGTCTTCCGTGACCGTCACGGTTGAGACATACCGGTCGTGGGCCAGGATGTAGTGCCGCTCCGGCAGGGTCAATGTCACCGGCCCCCCCGGGGTGTTGGCATCCGATTCCACCGCCCACAGCAGGACATGCAGGCTCCCCAGCCGGGAGGCTTCCTCCAGAAACCGGATGGTCCGGGACGGAATGGCGGAAAAACCGCCGGCGACGAAGACGTTTCGGCCGGTCATGTCATCGCCTGACCCGGATGGTCACGTTGGTCGCTCCCGGAACACTTTCCTCCGAAACGACGTACAGGTACCCGCCGCCGCATCCGGAATACATCGCCCCGGGGTATTGCGCCTGATAATGAGCCAGGATGGATTTCAGGTCGACCGTGATTTCCGGATGCACGATGGTCTGCGGCAGCAGGGTTTCCCAGCACAGCATGCATTCGTTCATCGCCGCGCCCAGCCGGCGGACGTCCCGCGCCAGGATCGCGTCGTAGCAGTCGCGGCCGCTCCGGCCCAGCCGGGCGATCCATTGGGGATCCAGGTTCTTTATCCCCAACGGGTTGTAGAGGGGCGGGCGCATCGCCACGGGGATCATTTGGATCACGCCTTCAAGCCAGCGGGCGGTCGCGGGTTCGTTGTCGGATTCCACGCGGACCGGAAACACCCCTCCCTCGTACGCGTAGTCGTAATCCAGCCGGCTGACACCGGGGTAGATCAGCCCGGCCATGTCCTGCGACCCGGAGGGATCGGTCTTGTCCTTGTTTTCCTCGGCGTACAGCTCGCGCATCAAATCCGCCGGATCGCGGTCGGGCAGCTCGCCGTCCCACAGCCGGATCGCGGCGGCCCGGGTGCTGGTCGCCATGCCGCAGCGGTCCATGAAGCGGGCCGTCGGTTCGAGCGCGACCACCACCATCGAGCCCGGCGGTTCCGGGTTGTGTTGGGACATGAACGGCTGGTCGATCCAGCCGCCGGCCAGCGCCATCCGGTAGGGGATTTTCTTGTTGATGTCCGTGAGCGGTCGCGATTCGGTCATGATGTTCCCGTTCCGCCTGCCTGCCTTTACAGGGTGTCCGTGACGGTCTGCTTGCCGGCCTTGCGATCCTGGAATTGCGTTTCGATCCATGCATAGGTCTTGCGCAGGCCGTCCCGGAACGGCGTCGTCGGTTCCCAGTTCAGCACTTCCTTGATGAACGTATTGTCGCTGTTCCGCCCCGCCACCCCCCGCGGCGCCGTCGGATCGTATTTCCGTTCCAAGGCGACACCGCCGATTTCCTCCGCCCGGTCCACCAGCTCGTTGATCGACAGCAACTCGCTCGAACCCAGGTTGATCGGCGTTGCGATCAGGCGGTCGCAGTGCATGATCATGTCGATCCCCTTCACGCAGTCGTCGATGTACATGAAGCTGCGCGTCTGCGTCCCGTCCCCCCAGATGACGATCTCGTGGATCCCGGATTCCTTCGCTTCGATCACCTTCCGGCAGATGGCCGCCGGCGCCTTCTCCCGTCCGCCGTCCCACGTCCCCAGCGGTCCGTACACGTTGTGGAACCGGGCGATGTGCGTTTCCAGACGGCGCTCGGCCCAGTATTCCTGGCAGAACATCTCCGACATCAGTTTCTCCCAGCCGTATCCTCTTTCCGCCATGGCCGGATAGGCGTCGGATTCCTTCAACGCGCGCACGTGCGGGTCCTGTTGCAGCTCCGTGTTATACGCGCAGGCCGAAGAAGAGAAGAAATACCGCCGCGCTCCGGCCCGGTACGCCGCCTCGACCATATGCGTGTTGATCAATATGCTGCGCAGGCATTCCACGCGGAAGTGCTCAATGAACCCCATGCCGCCCATGTCGGCTGCCAGGTTGTACACTTCGACGGCGCCCTCCACGGCGCGGATGCAGTTGGCCTTCTCGCGCAGATCCATCGAAAGGCATTCCACACCGGGCACCCGCTGGTACCAGTTGGGCAGCGGCTTGCGGTCGATGGCCCGGATGCAGGCAAAGCCCTGGTCGTGGAAATAACGGGTCAACGCCCCGCCGATGAATCCCCCCGCGCCGGTGATGACGATTTGATCGTCCTTCCGGAGGACATCCAATGCCGTGGTATTTTTTGCATTCTTCATGATCCTGCTCCTGGATTTATGGTACCGTTACCATATATCCCCAAAAAAATTACGCCGCCGTCGCCGCGGGGGCGATTCTCTCAGCGGGGATTGGGGATCCGCTGGACCGGTGGATTTCAACCTCCGTCGGCAACACCACCTCCTGAAACGCCCGGGGCGCCGTTCCGGCAAGCCTTGCCAGCAGCAATTCCGCTGCGCGCGAACCCATCTCGTAGGCCGGCTGCCTGGCCACCGTCAGGAAGGGATCGATCGTCAGGTTAGCCGGAAGATCGTCGAACCCCACCAGCGCGATGTCCTCCGGAACGCGGACACCGGCTTCCTGCAGCACCTTCAGGGCTCCGATGGCGATGAAGTTGTTCCCGGCGAAGATGGCCGTCGGCCGGGGAGAGAGCGTCAGCGCGCCGCGGGCCATTTCCACGCCGCTCTCCACGGTGAAACCGCCGTACTGCATCAACTCCGGTTGGATCGGCATCCCATGCTCCGCGAAAGCCCGCTGATAGCCCCGCACGCGGTCCTCGGCCGTGGAAATGCTCCGGGGTCCGCTGAGCACGGCGATCCGCCGGTGACCCAGCGAAAGCAACAGCTGGGTCAGCTTGTACGCCCCCCCATCCGAATCGCATCGGACGACATCCGCTTTGGCGCCCGTAATTCTGCGGTCAAGGATCACTACCGGCACATCCTGCCGTTTCAGCATTCGGATCACCGCCGGGGTGTCCCCCACGGGCACGAACAATATCCCGTCAATTTGTTTCTCCAGAAGGGCCGTGATGTAGCGACTTTGTTTTTCCTCGGATTCGTCCGTATTTCCCAGCATCATGCTGAAACCCGCTTTGCTCGCCGTATCCTCCGCTCCGCGGGCGACCGTAGTCCAAAAAGGGTTGGTGATGTCGGTCAGCACCAGCGCCAAGGTGCACGTTCTCCGGGACCGCAGGCTGCGCGCCAGTGTATTGGGCACATACCCCAGCTGCCGGATCGCCGCCTTCACCCGTTTTTTTGTTTCTTT
>JBJYXS010000004.1:0-5506 GCA_046260075.1 Anaerolineales bacterium
CATAGGGGAAGACCACCTTGCGCAGCGGGCCCATCGAATAGGAATGGCCGTGCGCGTCGGGGCCGCCGATTGCCGCGACGCGCCGCCCCTCGGCCAGCAATCCGTCCCACGCCGCCAGGGTCTGCGGATCCGGCCCGCGGATGGCCAGCGAAGGCATCAGGGCGTAGAGCAGCATCTCGAACCGGCTGTGCAGGTAGGATTTGAACTCGCTCATGTAGTTCCAAATTTCCAACCCGGCGTATCCCTGCACCTCCCAATTCACCCATCCCAGGGCCTGCTCGTGAACCAGGGGGGCGGCGGGATCGTAGGGGTGGGCCAGAAACGCTGCGCCGCCGGAAGCATTCACGGCATCGATCAGCGTCTGCGGATCGGGGGCCAGCCGGCCGAGGTCGGTGCCGGTGCCGAGGGCGAGCAGGTGGTTCTTCTGCGGGACCCGGTTCTGGTGGTGGATCTCCTCGCCCGCCAGCATCAACACCCGGCGGCCGCCGGGGAACTCGTGCCAGCGGTCGACTCCGGAAACGTACACGTTGTGATCGGTGGCGATCAGGAAATCCAGGCCCGCCCGGGCCGCCGCGGCGGCCAAATCGGCGTGATACAATTCGCCGTCGGAATAGCCCGTGTGGAGGTGTATGCTGCCGGCAAGTTCGATCATCGCGCGCTCCCGCGGGAAGGATAGCACAGCCGGGAATACCATGCAATTCAAAAACCCTTTCACCGCAGAGACACAAAGAGCGCTAAGAAGTACGAACGTAAAAAAGAAATTCTTTGCGTCCTCTGCGTCTCTGCGGTAAAGAAGTATTTCCAAATCGTGGAATCATCCATGCCCAGCGACGATACCCAGCCAACCCGTCCGATCAGCAGCGGGCGCTCCGCGCCGAAAACCGGCTTGCTCGCCCGACTCGGCGGCCTGCGCGCCGTTCTTCCCTGGCCGGTCTGGGCGGCGGGGGCTCTGGCGGGCCTGGCCGTGGCTGTGATCGCCTGGATCGTACTGGCGGTGTTTCCCATTCCCACACTGCCGGCGGAATCCCTGCCGCCGGATTTCACCGTCTTTCCCCCGCCGACCTTTACGCCGATTCCGCCGACCCCCGAACCAACCCCGATTTTCTCGCCGACCGCCGCGTTACCCACGGTTATGCCGGGTACGATCGGCGTGGGCGGGATGGTGGAGGTGACCGAAGACGGGCTGAGGTTGCGGGATGCCCCCTCGCTTTCCGGTTTGATCCTCAACCAGGCCAGCGCGCACGAGTTGTTCACCGTCGTAGACGGCCCGCGGACGGCCGACGGCTACACCTGGTGGCTGCTGCAGGGGGTCTACGATACCTCGCGCCAGGGTTGGGCGGTGGAGAATTACCTCAAGGCGGCGTAAATCAATACAGAGAGCTACTTGGAAAAAAGCGCCGGGTACACCGGCGCTTTTTCGATGGATATCAATTGAACCGGTTGTTTTTTCTCCGTTCGTTTCTTTTGCGATGGATTCTATAGAAATGATACTGATTCGGTCCTTGATTGCCTGGACCGCCCGTCACTCCTCTTCCCACACGTGGTGAACGCCCTGCCAGAAGAGGGTCAGGATGTGGGGGTCGTCGACCCGGTAGAACACCTCGCGACCCGACCTGCGGCTGGAGACCATCCGCAGGTGGCGCAGGTGGCGCAGATGATGCGATACGGCGGATTCCGAAATCCCCACCGCCTGTGCCAGGGAACCGACGTTCTGTTCGCCGGCCGAGAGGACCGACAGGATCCTGACCCGGCTGGTGTCGCCGAAGGCGGCGAACAGCTCGGCCACGTGCGCGGAGATGTGTTCGTCGAGTATTTCCTTGCGCCGCGATTCGCTCTTCTTGGCCATGGCTTCGTTTCCTACGCGCTATAAGATTGATATCTGAATAATCGTTCAATCGATAAGGATGATAGGTCCCCTTTCGCGGGCTGTCAATCCCGCCCGGCCGCCGATGTACAATAGGACTCTGCGAAGGAGGCACATGACCAAGGTATCGGTGTTGGGTTTGGGAATCATCGGCGGCGGGATCGCCCGCAACCTGGCGGGCAAGGGGTTCGCGACGACCGTGTGGAACCGGACCCCGGAACGGGCGGAACCCTTCCGCGCGCTCGGGGCGCGGGTCGCGGAGAGTCCGGAAACGGCGGCTTCCGGTGCGGACGTCGTCATTGATGCGGTGACCGATGTGGACGCTTCCCGGGAGGTATGGACCGGACCGCACGGGGCGCTTGCGGCGATGGCGCCCGGCTCCGCGGCGGTCGAATGCGCGACTCTGTCGGTCAAGTGGGTCCGCCGGCTGCACGCCCAGGCTGTGGCGCGCGGAATCGCCTACATCGACTGTCCGGTGACCGGCAGTAAGGTAGGCGCGGATACGGGGACGCTCACGCTCCTGACCGGCGCCGAGTGGAACGACCTGGAACGGGTCCGTCCGGTCTTGGAAGCCTTTTCGAAACTCATCTTCCGCTTCGGTCCGCCACCGGCGGGGACGCAGTACAAGCTGGTCAACAACCTCCTGCTGGCCGCTCAGATTCTTTCGGCCGGCGAGGGGATGGCGATCACTGAGGCGTGCGGTTTGGACGGGGCGCGGGTGACGGATGCGATCTGCGCCGGGGCGATGGCCAGCCCGATCGTGAAGAACAAATTAAGGGCCATCCTCGCCCGGGAGTACGGCGAAACGCAATTCGCCCTGCGCTGGATGCTCAAGGACCTGCGCTACGGGCTCGAACTGGCGGACGAAATGGGACTTCGGCTTCCCGCCGCCCGTCTGGTGTGCGATCTGTACGCCGAAGCCGACGGGCGGGGGTGGGGCGGAAGGGATTATGCTGCCGTGGCGGACCTGCCGCGGAAGCCTTCCGGAGGAACGGATTAAATGCCGCAGAACGAAGGAAAACCGGTGTGGTTCCTGGCCCATCCCGACCGCCGGCTGGATCCGGGTTCCGGCGGTTCCGTGGCCACCATAGTCACGGTGATCGTTTCGTATCTCTCTTCGTTCATCGCCATCGGAGCGGAAGCCGATCCGTCGACCTGGGCGCTGCTTGTGGTCCTTGGAATTATTCACCTGCTGCTTTCCCTTCCGCTCGCCGAACGCTGTTTTTTCCATCCCGCCACCACGGCCAAGACGTTCCTCTTCTTCCTGCTGCAATCGATCCTGGTGGGCGTGATCCACTGGATAGGCTTCGGCCAATTCTGGCTGCTCTTCCTGCCGTTGGCCAGCACGGCGGCGGCGATGCTCTCCCGCCGGGCGGTCATTGCCTATTACGCGGTGTTGATGTTCGTGTTTATCCTCCCCTTCAACTGGCGGGACGGGACAGCCGGCCTGCAATATATGCTGATCTTCCTGTGCGCGCTGGTGTTCGTCTGGATCTTCACCGAGGTGTCGGTGCGCGATCAGCAAGCCCGCCGGGAGGTGGAGCGGCTGGCTCGCGAATTGGGGGAGGCGAACCGGCGATTGAAGGAATCGGCCGCTCAAGCCGAGGAGCTGGCCCGTTCGCGCGAGCGCAACCGCCTGGCCCGCGAAATCCACGATAGCCTTGGCCACTACCTGACCGTGGTCAACGTCCAGTTGGAAGCCGCCCGGGCGCTGCTCGAAAACAGGGGCTGGCGGAAGGAAGCCCCGGATCTGTACGCCGCCCTGGAGAAAGCGCAGACCCTCACCCGCGGGGGGCTGGCCGACGTGCGGCGGTCCGTCGCCGCCTTGCGCGCCGATCCGATGGGCGATAAATCCTTCCCGGAAGCCGTCCGCGCCCTGGTCGAGGAGAATCGCGAGACGGGATTGCTGGTCGAGTTTCGCATGGAGGGGGAAATGCGGAAGGCCGGTCCGCAGGTCGAGCTGGCGCTGTTCCGGATCCTTCAGGAAGCGCTGACCAACGTCCGCAAGCACGCCCGCGCGTCGCGGGCGGATGTGCGCATGTCGTACCGGGAAGGAACCGTCCAGCTGGAGGTCGCCGACAACGGAGTCGGCCCGGGACAGGAGGAGGGCGGGGAGGAGAAGTTCGGCCTGCGCGGTATCCGCGAACGGGTTGAAATTCTCAAAGGAAAGATGGAAACCGGCACCGGTGTTGATGGCGGGATGAGGATCCTGGTGGAATTCCCGCTGGAGAAAGCATGAGGCGTGTGTCCGGCGGTAAGCGATCCGGGCAGTCGTAGGGGCGGTCCGGTGGGCCGTCCATGAAAAAGACCGAGGCGGTCTTCAAGACCGCCTCGATTCATATTTGCAGTAATTGTCCGTTAAGACCGCCTGGGTTTGTTCCCTACGGCGTGATGACGATGCTTTGGATCATCGAGTCCAGCAGCATTAAGCTCGGCAGGAACGATGCATCGGGCTGGGCGTTCAATTGGGTGGAGACATCGGCGGCGTAGGTGGGGAACTGGTTGCCCCAGTCTTCCCAGCTCATCCCGCCCGGAGGATCCATGCCGGCTTCCGCCGGAAGGCTCGGATGGGAAAGCGGCAGAACGGCTGAGATCCAATATTGCTCGTCGGCGGTCATGCCCGAGAAGGCGTAGAACATATCGTGATTGTTAATCTCCGCGAAGTACTGGGCGTACAGGGTGGCGAAGCGGATGCCGCTGCCGGTAGCGAACGGCAGCAATTGGAATTGGGCGTGAAATACCTGGCCGGCGTTGAAGGACGGCTCGATCAGGGGCAATGCGGCGCCCGGCGCACCGCCGCCGACCAGATCCCGGAGACTGTCCACGAAGCCGGTATATTCGGGCCGGAGAGCCAGCAATTCCGGCAGGTGATATACGACGATGCGGGGATCGTGGAAGGTGCCGGCCAGGACATACCCCTGCAGATTGACCCGCGTGTGTTGCGGATACATCATCCAAGGATCGGGTCCGTTGGCGGCGGGGACGGTCTCGCAGGTGAAGCCGGCCGCCAGGGCGGGATCCAGGTAGAACGACAGCTCGTTGCAGCTTACGTTGAGCTGGAGCGTCGGGGTGGCTTCCACGGTCGGGGTGTCGGCCGGAGCGGGGGTTTCCGGCGGTTCCTGTGTCGGCGGAACCGGAGTGCCGCCTGGTACGTTGCAGGCCAGCATCAACACGGCCAAGATCAGAGCAAGCAGGTATATGCGTTTCATATGGCCTCCCTATGAAGGAATATTATATAGGATACCGGTGCGCCGTTGCTGCCGTCGGCCGGAAGCCGACCCGGCCGGCATTTTGGCGAGTCCGATCGGGCGGATCCGCCATGGAATGTTATGATAGGAATTCGGTATTTTCCGCGGGAGGGCTCGCGCCGGGGGAATCTATGCCGCCTATCCGGTTATTGATCGTCGACGATCAGGCTCTGTTTCGTGAAGGGTTGCGGACGCTGCTCTCGGTCCAGCCCGGTCTGGAGGTCGTCGGCGAAGCCGGCAACGGCGAGGAAGCCCTGAGCCGGACGGCCGCCCTCCGGCCGGACGTCGTGCTGATGGATCTGCAAATGCCGGTGATGGATGGCGCGGCCGCCACCCGGATCCTCAGGGCCCGCCAGCCGGCGGTGCAGGTGATCGTCCTGACGACGTTCGACGA
>JBJYXS010000005.1:0-5188 GCA_046260075.1 Anaerolineales bacterium
ATCGCTGACCGAAAAAGGCCTTCTGATACCACACCGCGAATCCGATGCCGCCCCGCTGGATCCCGACCGTTCCTATAAAGTGCTGGAACCGGACCGGGTCTTCTTCGTTTCGTATCCTTACGAGTGGTGTTTCGGGCAGTTGAAGGACGCGGCCCTGATCACGCTGCGCATCGCCAAGGCGGCCCTGCGCCGCGGGATGGTGTTGAAGGACGCTTCCGCCTACAACGTGCAATTCCATAATGGAAAGCCGGTTCTCATCGACACGCTCTCCTTTGACAAGCACGTCGACGGCGAACCGTGGATCGCCTACCGCCAATTCTGTCAGCATTTCCTGGCGCCGCTGGCATTAATGGCGTATACCGATGTACGCCTGAACCAGCTGCTGCGGGCGTACATCGACGGCATCCCGATGGATCTGGCCGCGCGGTTGCTGCCGATGCGCACCCGGCTGCGGCCGGGGCTGATGCTGCATCTGCACGTGCATGCGGGCATGCAACGCCGGAGCGCACCGGCGGGAAGACCCTCTTCGGCCGGTCGGATGAGTCGGACGGCTTTTCTTGGCCTGCTCGATTCCCTGCGCGATGCAGTCCGCGGGCTTAAGTGGCGGGAGGCGGGAACGGACTGGGGGGAGTATTACGAGGACAATAATTACACCGAGGTCTCCTTTCGCGCCAAACAGCGGCTGACGGGGGAATTCCTCGGGCGATTCGGAACGGGAACGGTCTGGGATCTGGGAGGCAACACCGGTGTGTTCAGCCGGATCGCCGCTGAAAAGGGGAACCACGCCGTCTGCTTCGACAACGATTACGGTGCGGTGGAGAAAAATTACCGGGAGGTAAAGGACCGGGAGGAAAAGCACATCCTGCCGCTCGTCCTCGACCTGACCAATCCATCCTCCGCCATCGGCTGGGGCCACCGCGAGCGGGAAAGCCTTATCCAGCGCGGACCAGCCGATACGATCCTGGCCCTGGCGCTCGTTCACCACCTGGCGATCGGCAACAATGTGCCGTTGGTCCGGATCGCGGAATTCTTCGCCCAATGCGGTCCGCGGCTGATCGTGGAATTCATCCCCAAGGAGGATTCCCAGGTCCGCCGGATGCTGTCCACGCGCAAAGACATCTTCCCGGAGTACACCCGGGCGGGGTTCGAGGCGGCCTTCGAAAAAGCGTTCCGGATCGAGGAATCGGTTCCCATCCCCGAAAGTTCGAGGATGCTCTACCTAATGATAAAGAAATAATCGGGTATATTGACCACAAAAGCCACAAAGGGTACAAAAAAAATCTTTATTTCTTCTGTGCCTTTTGTGGTGGATCTTGTCACCCCCTAGGCGGTTTCCACCTTCATCCCCTTCCAAGCCAGGACCGCCGCCGAGAGCGCATAGCACGCAAACGCGATCAGGACCAGCACGCGGATTCCCAGCGCCAGCGAGGCATATTCGCACAATCCGCCCAACACCGCTCCCACCATGTTCGACCCCAGGGCGGTCTCGATCGACCGGGTCGCGCGGAAGGCGATGGCGAAGATCACCCCGGCGAAGAACAACGGCAGCGCCTGCGCCAGCGCGGCGAGCGGCACCCGCAGTACAGTATCCCATCCCAGGAAGGCGGAGGACGGCACAAGGTAATTAAACAGCAGCGAGAATCCCAACAGCAGGTAGAACGGCATCGGGTTGTTCCAGCGTATCCGTTCCACCAGCGCGTTGGCGAGCAGGATCATCACCAGGATGGCCGCGATCACGGCCGCATTGACCATCCAGGTGGATCCGAACAACAGCGCCATTTCGGTGATACTGCGGGTTTCGAGCAGGAAGAACGCGGCCCCCATCAGGAAGTAGAACGGACTCCATTGGCGGAAATCCGGAAGAGCCCGCCGCGTCAGCAGCAGGCTGATCGCCGCAATGCCCAGGATCATGATCGCGTAAGTGAGCGGCAGGCTGGGATTGTTGAGGTAGAGGTACGGCCAATCATCGGTCACCGGCGCCAAATCCGCGCGGTAAACGTAATCCGGACGCGGCAGCACCAGCGGGTCCTCGATCAGCGGCGCGGCGGCGGGTTCGTTGCGGATCAGGAACAGGACGTCGGTGGACGGAAATTCAAAAACCTGCGGATCGTGGCCGAATACATCGGCCAGGTTCCGGAACAGGCGTTCATCCACCCAGCGGTTCCCGGGCGGCGCGCCGAAGGAGAGCGCCAGCAGTCCGTCGTCGGCCAGCAGCCGCCGCGCCGCGCGCAGGCTTTCCAGCGTGTAGACAAAGTTGTCGAGCCGGACGCTGCTCGCGGTGGCGAACAGGGTATGGGAATCGAGCAGCCCGAAGACGATCAGATCGTATTCCCCGGCATCCTGCCGGAAGAAGCTCCGGGCGTCGTCGACCACCAGAGTCACCCTGTCGGGATCCGCATAGGGGGCTTCGGGATGCAATTCCCGTCCGAGGCGGAGGATGACGGGGTCGATTTCGACCGCCGTCACGTGGCCGGCACCGGCCCGCAACGCGCCGGCCACATCGTTGCCCGTTCCCGCGCCGACGACCAGAACCCGGTCGAGGCTGCCGGCGGCTTTATATGGCGCGTCGTACTGCGCCCGCATACCGTCGAAATAGTCCGGATCGGCGGCGTGGTGTTCGGCGACGAAGGCGGGATCCAAATTCGTCAGCCGCTGATGCCAAGCCTGGTTGACCGATAGGTCGAAGCCCAGCGTCACGCCGGGGTCCTCCTCCGCAGCGATCGGGTCGAGGTCGATGCGGTAGTACGGCGACCAAACGGTGCGTTCGTATCCGGTCGGCCACAACAAGGTCAGCACGACCGGCAAAGCGGCCAATGCGGCGTGCAGCGCGAAACGGCTGCGCGGGGTCCGCGGCAGGAAATACACGCCCGCCGCACCGGCCAGCCCGAACCAGACAGCGGGCGGCCAGCCCAGAAACGATACCGCGGTATAGGCGAGGATTCCGCACAGCGCGCCGGCCACGTTTACCGTATACCCGGCCAGCGGACGGAACGGCGCGAAGTATGCGGCCGTCCGATGCCCGAGGACAAAGAACAGACCCGCCAGCATGGTAAACAGGCCGAACAGGAAAATGTAGAGCAGTATCTGCAGCACGGTCCGGAGCCACGGCGTCAGTTCCGGAAGATGCCCCGCCCAAAAATATTCCTGGGCATTGGCCGGGTTGAGCAGAATGATCTCCCCCACCGGGGTCCGGCCGAGGATAAGCACCGCCGCCACAATGCCGGCCAGCAATGGAAAGAAGACCGTTTCGAAGCCGCGTCCATCCGGCTTCCGGCGGTGCCACGCAAACCCCAGCCCCAATCCCAGGTAGGCGCCCAACAGGGGCAGGTTCTTGTAGAAGGCCACCACCCGCAATTCGGAGGCCACCCAGCGGATGAACACCAATTCGGCGAACAGGCCCAGGGCGGAAATCAGGAACAAATCGAATGCGGCTTTGCGCTTTTCCATACGGTTTCCTCGTCGGATCCTTCCCGGATCGGTTGCGATGTATTATAGCCATAAGCCTCCCGCCGTTCTTCGAGCCCGCAGGCGGACGGCGGCCGCCGGGCGTCCCTCTACCCCCTTCGGGTACAATGTCGGCGGTTCGTCCTAGTCTTTTCTTCCATCCGCGGCGACGACCGACAGGAGAAATCCTCATGGAAGCCTTGGAAGCCATCCAGCAGCGACGAAGCATCCGAAAATTCACCGACGCGCCGATTCCCAAGCCGGATATGGAAAAGATCGTGGATGCCGGCCGGTTGGCGGCCACGGGCAGCAACCGGCAGCCGTGGGATTTCGTGGTTGTGACGGACCGCGAGACGATCGAACGGTTCAACGCGGCGGGTTCGTGGATTTCACAGGCCGCCGCGGTGATTGCGGTGGTCATGGATCCGCAAAGCCGCTGGTGGGTGGAAGACGGCTCCGCCGCCATCCAAAACATGCTGCTGGCAGCCACCGCCCTGGGATACGGAGGCTGCTGGGTGGAAGGCGACGCGCTGCCCCGCGAAGATCAATTCAAGCAAATGCTGGGGGTTCCAAAGGAAAAACGCATCCTGGCGATCGTCCCCCTCGGTATGCCGGCGGAATCGCCGCAGAAGAAAAAGAAGCCGCTTTCGTCCGTGCTGCACTGGGAGAAGTTCTAAGCGCATTCCGGTGAGGTCGGGACTCCTCTCCCGCATCCTCCGGAAGCACAAATACAACCCAAGGCGGCTCATGGCCCATCCCCAAATGCATTCGGCGGTCCCCATACTGCTACTGGCCGCCCTGCTTCCCATGTTGAGCTGCGCGGAAAGCACGCCCCGGCCAGCCGCCGCATCCCCATCAGCCCCCGGCCGGACGCCCCGGTTGGCGCTGTGGTTGGCCGATAAGGACGAGCTGACGGGCCACCCCGGCGCTGCATACGACTTGGTTATGACCGCCTGGTTTGAACCCGGAGAGGCGGCGGCGATCCGCGCCCGCCGTCCCTCGGCCCGCTTGCTGGCCGGACTGACTTCGCATTGGATATTGGATGATCCGGGATGGCTGGAATTCCTGATCACCGTCGCCAATGGGGGCGACGCCGCCGGCCCGCTGCAAATCACCGATGACATGTTCCTGACGTTCGACGACGACGGCGACGGCCGGGCGGACCGTCGCTGCTCGCCGCCGGGCTGGGAAGAGCTGTACGCCATGGATCCGCGCAGCTCCCAATGGCGGGAATTGATCCTGGCCTTCTACACCACGGTTGCGGAGCAGGCACAGCACGACGGCGTCATCGTCGACATGGTGGACGCTTATCCCTTCTGCGACGGCGCCCGTTCCGGCGACGTGCCGGAACCGATCTCCGCCGATGCCTGGGTAGAGGCGCAGGACGAACTGCTGGATCTGATCCGTGCGAGGGTGCCGGAGGGAAAATGGATCATCGCGAACGCAGGGCACGATTTCCCCGCCGGATCTCCGTTCCCCCGGCACGTAAACGGCTATGTGCTGGAGAATTTTCTCGGCGACTGGGGAGCCGGACTGGCGGAAGGTCTGGCATCGGCGCAACGCGCGCTGGAAACCACCTGCCCTCCGCACCTGGTGATCTTCGCGGTGGATACCGACGACACTGGGACAGCCGACGAACGCCGGTTCCGCACCGGATTGGCCGCCAGCCTGCTGATGGACAACACCTACTTCGCCTTCGACTCCGGGCCGCGGGATCACGGCGGCGTAGCGGACTGGTGGCGGC
>JBJYXS010000006.1:0-5919 GCA_046260075.1 Anaerolineales bacterium
GTCAAACCGTCCAGGAAGGCGTCGTCGAGGGCGAAGATCATCTCGGCCAACAAGGCTCCGGTATGGAGGATATCGGACAGCGCGACGGTCTCCACGGCCGTATGCATGTAGCGCAACGGGATTCCGATCACCGCGGTAGGGATCCCCTCCCCCGCGACCTGCATGGCCATCGCGTCGGTTCCGGAATGCTGGGGCATGACCTCCAGTTTGTGCGGGATCTCCGCCTTTTCGGCGGCGCGGAGGAACGCCTGGCACAAGCCGGGATGTACATTCGGCCCCATGCCGATGGTGGGGCCTTCGCCGGTCGGAAAGGTTTTATGCTCGGGCAGCCCGGGTCCGGCGGCGAAGGTGACATCCACAGCGGCGGCCAGATCGGGTTGGAGCGAGAAGGCGGAGGTGAAGGCTCCGCCGAGGGTTTCCTCCTCCTGGACGGTGGCCGCGGCGATGACATCAAAGCGGTGCGGCCGGGCGGAGAGCGCCTTCAGGCAGACGGTGAGGGCGGCTATTCCGGCCCGGTCGTCGAGCGAAGGGCCGGCGATCCGCCCGTTCGCCAATTCCAGAGCTTCCTGGTCGAAAGACACCGGGTCGCCGATGCTCAACAGGCGCGCGGCCTCCGCCGCCGGCAGGCCGGTATCGAGCCAGAGGTCCTTCAGGCGGGCGGCTTCGCTTTTCCGGTCCGGCGGCAGCAACGCGTCGGGCGGCAGGACAGCGAAGGCGAACACCGGTTCGCGGCCGTGGATGACGAACGGCTGGCCGGGCAGAATCCGGGGATCGATACCGCCGATCTCCGCAACCCGGCAAAAACCGTCGACCACCTGGGATACCATCAGGCCGATCTTGTCCATGTGGGCCGCCAGAAGGATGCTCGGCCGCCTGCGGCCGGCGCCGGGCTGCAGGGCGTGCAGGCTGCCCAGACGCGAAACGGACTGCTTGGGAGCGAAGGGGCGCCAAGCCGCCGCGACGACCTCGCGGACGGGCGCCTCGAAGGCGGAAAGTCCGGGCGTCCGCATAAGGTCCTTGAGGTGCTCGCAGAGCGCTTTCTCGTTCATGGATTTTCGATCATAGCAGAGCGCCGAAGGAATGGCAACTTGTCGGGTTGTTTTTGGCAACTCCGGGTATTCGGCCCGGCCGCCTATGCTATACTTCCCAGCCGTTTACGCGGGATGGAGGAAAAATGGCCAAATACCGGATCGCCTGGATGCCGGGGGACGGGATCGGGCAGGATGTGATGGAAGCGGCGCGGATCGTGCTCGAGGCTCTCCGGCTCGATGCGGAGTACCCGCCGGCCGACATCGGATGGGAATTCTGGCGCCGCGAAGGCGACCCGCTCCCGCAGCGGACCATCGACCTGCTGAAAACCTGCCGTTGCGCGATGTTCGGCGCCATCACCTCCAAACCGAAGGAAGAGGCCGCCGCCGAATTGGCGCCCGAATTGCGCGATCGGGGATTTATATACCGCAGTCCGATCGTCCGGCTGCGCCAGCTCTTCGACCTCTACGTGAATCTCCGCCCGTGCAAGGCCTACCCCGGCAACCCGCTCAATTACCGCGAAGGGATCGACCTGGTGGTCTTCCGTGAAAATACCGAGGACTTGTACTCCGGAGTGGAATTCCATCCGCTGCCGGCCGACGTGCGCTCGGCGCTCGAAGCGCGCAGTCCGGCGATGGCCGCCTTCAGATCCAGCCCGTCGGAGGATATCGCCCTCTCCTGCCGGATCCTCACACGGAGGGGATGCCAGCGGATCGTACGGGCCGCCTTCGAATTCGCCCGCAAGCATGGGCGCCGGAGCGTGACGCTGGTGGAAAAACCGAATGTGGTGCGCGAAACATCAGGCCTGATCACCCGCGAGGCGCGCAAGATCGCCGCGGAGTATCCGGATATCCCGTTGTGGGAGGCCAACGTCGACGCGATGGCCATGTGGTTGATCAAGAACCCGCTGGATTACGGCGTCCTGGTGACGACTAACATGTTCGGCGACATCATTTCCGACCTGGCGGCTCAACTGGTGGGCGGGTTGGGTTTCGCCTCCAGCGGGAACATCGGGGACGATTTCGCGGTTTTCGAACCGACCCACGGTTCGGCCCCCAAGTACGCCGGCCAGCACAAGGTCAACCCGATCGCCACCTTTCTGGCGGCCAAGCTCATGCTGGAATGGCTGGGCGAGACGGAAAAGGCGGTGGCGTTGGAAAACGCGGTGGCCGCCGTGATCGCAGGCGGCAAGACGCGGACCTACGACATGGGCGGCTCGAGCAGCACGCTCGACGTCGCCAAGGCCGTGGCCGAAAGGCTGTAATCCGCCCCCGAACGCCTTTCCGATATCTGATATCGGTATTTCCCGAATACGGACGACGGATAGACTACACGATCCCTCGGGGCTGCGCCCCTCGGGATGACAAATAATGGCGCCCCTCGGGATGACAAATAATGGCGCACCTCGGAACGGCAGAAAGCAGCGTCTCCCGGCTGATTTCCGCCTGGGCAGGCTCGGGATGACAAGAAACAAATCCCCTCTAGATGATCGAATAATCCAGATTACGGCGTGTCGGTGGGCGCGATCGTTTCCGTTGCGGTTGCGGTCGGAGTCGGGGTTTCGGTCGGCGGCGGGGTGCGGGTGAGCGTGGGGGTCGGCGGCTGGGTCGGAACCGGAGTCTCGGTTCGCGTCGCGGTGGGAGTGCCGGTGGGCGGAATGTACGGCGTGTGGGTGATGGTGTCGGTGCCCGGTTTGGTTGGAAGCGGCGTGTCGGTGGACGGCATGGGGAAGTAGCGGGACGGGACGGCTTCGGCCGTGCTGACCGGCGAAGCGGCGGGCGTCGGCGTGGGGCGCAGGACGATCAGGACGGCGGCGGCGCAGTAGAAGGGGATCGTCGCCGCGGCGATCCCTCCCAATATGGCGTACCGCATGGTGCGCCGCCGCGGAGTCGGAACGGATTCCGTCATCGATGGCATTATACCCGCCTCTCCGAAAGGCGGATGTGGACGAACGGATGGATGACCCGGCGGCTTCAGTTATGCTACAATCGAATACATGGGCCGCAAACGCGTGATGATCGTGGAGGATCAGCGGGAAATCGCGCGGATGATACACAGCGCGATCCAGCTGATGGACCCGTCGCTCGACGTGGTCGACACCCTCTCGGCGGAGGAAGCTTCGCTGGAGTTGGCCGAACACGGAGCGGACCTCATCATCATCGACGTGCGTCTGCCGGGAATCAGCGGCTTGGAGCTGGTCGAACGCTGGCAGATTCAGAAGATCAACATCCCCGTCATCGTCACCACAGGGTTTTCCGAACCGGCGATCCGCGCTCTGGCCGAGCGGCTGGGCGTGAGCGCCTTCTTCAACAAGCCCCTGCCGATGGACGAATTCCTCCTGGCCGTCCGGTCGATCCTGGCCGGCGAGGAATTCCAGCCCAGCGAAGACCGCGTCGCGAAGGTGCTCACCGATTTGCGCCAGAAGCTGGATGCCGACGCGGCTTGGCTGTGCCAGGAGGACGGCCAGGCGACCCACCGCGCCGGCGATGTGCTGGAAGTGATGGAAGAGGATATGGAATCGGTGCAGCACTCGCTGGGCTCCATCATGCACCGGACCGCACCGTTCCTCGGCAAGTTCAAGGACGACCCGCAGTCGTTCGTATCCATTTCCGGCGAGAAGCGCCAGATGGTCATCGCGCCGATGCCCAGCGGACCGAGCCTGGTGCTCTTCCTCACCAAGCCGATCCCCGCCCAGGTATTGTGCGACGAACTGACGGATTCCGTCCGGCGTCTGGAAAAGATATTCCATACCGACCGGCTGTTGCAGGAAGCCTCGACGGGGGTGGTGCCGATGCCTGATTGGGTGCAGCAAACCGTGGGGGGCGTCACCGAACCGGAGTGGAACTTCGACAAGCAAACCGACGAGACCCGGGACGCCAAAACCTTCTGGGACGAAGCGGTGTTGAAAGCGGGCGGATTCCTTTCCCCCGGAAAATTAACCTTCGAAGAAGCCGAGAAGCTCGGCTGGGCGCCCGAAAATTTCGTCGACGCGCCCTACCGGGTGTTCGAGTAGGCCGCCTTCTTCTGCCACGTTTCCGCTTGTGCTACAATTCCGGCTCGCAGTCGCCGGTGGGGCGTGGTGCAACGGCAGCACACCGGACTTTGAATCCGTTGATCTAGGTTCGAAACCTGGCGCCCCAGCCTTGAACCGAACAAAGACTCCAGGACTCGCAGGGAGAATGGATCTCTGAGTCGGGGAGTCTTCTGTTTTTGTCGTCCTCCGCCGGACGGCGGAGGGAGAGTACTCCGGGAACGAAGGGATATCGATATGACGCTGCGAACGCTGATCCTGGCCGCCGGAATGGGAACGCGGATGAAATCCGCGCTTCCGAAGATGATGCACCCGTTGTGCGGGCGGCCGATGGTCCTGCTGGCGCTGGAAACCGCCGAGGCTGTCGGGGAGGGGAAGCCGGTGCTGGTCGTCGGGCACGGCGCCGACGCGGTGCGGGAAGCGGCGGGCGGCCGGGCGGAGTTCGTTGTACAGCCGGAATTGCACGGCACGGCCGACGCGGTCCGCCGCGCGGAAGGGCTGCTGCGCGGGAAGGCGGACCGCATCCTGGTGTTTTACGGGGATATGCCGTTGTGGAAGCCGGAGACGCTGCGGCGCCTGGCCGAGGAGGGCGAAAAGGCACGCGGTCCGTTGGCCTTTCTTACCGGGATTGCGAAGGATACCCGGTTGTTCGGCCGGGTGGTCCGCGACGCATCCGGAAAGATCACGGGCATTGTGGAACAAGCGGATCTCAGCCCGGAGCAGGAATCCCTGCGCGAGGTGAACCTGGGCGCGTATTGTTTCCGCGCCGACTGGCTGTGGACGGCCCTGGAAAAAGTCGGCCCCTCGCCGAAGGGAGAGTATTACCTGACCGACCTGGTGGCGATGGCCGGGAACGAGGGCGGTGCGGCGGCGCTGACGGTTGAGGATGAAGAGGAATGGATCGGCATCAACACCCGCGCGCACCTGGCCGAAGCCGAGGCCGCCCTGCGCAGACGGATCAACCGCCGCTGGATGGAAGCCGGGGTGGGAATGCAGGATCCGGCGGCGACCTACATCTCGCTCGATGCGGCGATCGGCCGGGGCACGACGATCCTTCCCAACACCCACCTTGAGGGGAGGACGGCGGTCGGCCGCGATTGCCTCCTCGGGCCGAACACCGTCCTGCGCCGCAGCACACTCGGCGACCGCTGCCGGGTGGAGGCTTCGGTGGTGGAGGACTCCACCCTGGAGGATGATGCGTCGATCGGCCCGTTCGGCCACCTGCGATCCGGCGCCTATCTGGAGAGCGGCGTGCACATGGGCAACTTCGGCGAGGTGAAGAATTCCCGCCTGGGCGCGGGCTCCAAGATGGGGCATTTTTCCTACATCGGGGATGCGACCCTCGGGGCGGATGTGAACATCGGGGCCGGGACGATCACCTGCAATTACGACGGGGAGCGGAAAAACCCCACCGAAATCGGGGCCGGTGCATTCATCGGATCGGATACGATGCTGGTGGCGCCGGTGAAGATCGGCAAGGGCGCACGCACCGGCGCCGGCTCGGTGGTGACCCGCGATGTTCCCGACGATACGTTGGCGGTGGGTATGCCGGCCCGGCAGATTAAGAAAGAAGGGGCGAAAAAGAAGAAGCCGCGGAAAAAGAAAGGCTGAGGAAGCAGGCGGCGGGAGGGCACACGATTCATGTCGGAAGACCGGACGGCCCCGGTGGGACGGACCCGCAAGCGGTCGTGCCTGCCCGCATTGGTGAACGGATTTTTATTCCTCGTTTGGCTGGCGCTCTCCGTCCCGCTGGCCTGGTCCGCGTACGCCACGTTGGCCGACCGGCTGCCGCCCGAAAAAAAATCGCCGCCGGGCGGCACGAATTACCTCATCGTCTCACCCCCGGCGCTGCAGACCAG
>JBJYXS010000007.1:0-1858 GCA_046260075.1 Anaerolineales bacterium
CCTTCGATCTTCTCCATCCTGCACCCCGCATCCGGCCGCTGCGCCCCGCCGGATGGATTGGGCTGGCCCTTTTTCGAATACTCTTCCTGCTCGGCGCTCAGGCGGCAGCGGCGGGGATCCTGAAATCCTGGCAGGCGGCGCTTCCCTGGTGGCCGTTTGCCATCATCTTTGCCAATGTTTGTTGCCTGGGAATCATGATCCTTTGGACTCGGATGGCGGGAACGTCCTTCGGATCCATCCAGCATCAACCGTTCCGGGAGACGATCCTCGTCGACCGGATCCTATCGATCCTCTCACGCCGCATTCCACAAATCCAAGGCCTTCGTCCGGCGGTCGATGGAGGTCTGTTCGTGCTGACGCTGCTTCTTCTCGGTGTTCCCGCCATCCTGTTCCAGGAAGGATTGAAGGGAATGGTGCCGGTGCTAAGCGCCTATCCGATGGCTGGCGAACTTCCGGTTCCGGCGGTGGCCGCACTCACACTGCTGCTGCCCGTCTCGCAGGGGTTGGTCGAGTTCCCCTGGTTCTATGGATTCATCCTGCCGGGTTTGGAATCCGCATTATCGTCATCGGACGGAAGACCGCGGCGGGCGGCCGGTTTTTGGGCGCTGCTGATCATGCTGGCGGTTTTCCTGCTGCAGATTTCCCTGCTGCCGCCGGTGTTCGATCCGTCGTTCATGCTCTGGCAGGCGCTGGCCTTGCTCCCGCTGTTGACGCTCATCGGAGTCTGCCTTCGGCTTTCCCCCCGCTGGATGCCCTGGATCAACATCCTCCACGCATTGATGGCGTTGAATCTGGTCTTTCAATACTGGGAGATGGCCCGCTAGGCCTTCCCGGCGGTATGTCAAGCTGCGGCGGGCGGATTCCCGGAAAGGTTCACTCCAGTAAATGATCAGGAGCACCCGCCGACTACTCGATGGACGGGTGCTCCCGATAAACCGGTACCGATAATGCTACTGCGCCGCATCGGATGTATCGGCTTGCGCAGGCGATTCCCTGCCCGACAGCAATCCGCCGGCGACCAACGCGATTCCGCCCAAGATCAGAATGAGAGCCGAGAGATAGGAGATCGGCCGCGAATTCTGTCCGGCCAGCGCCAACATCACGGTGGCGGCGAACGCGCCGAACCCGACAAACGCCCAGCCCACCGTCTGTACGATCATGTTCTTGGCGAGGTAGCCGACGGCGACGATCATGAAGCCCACGGCCGCCACTTCAAGCCCCCACAGCCAGACCCAATCGCTCCAGTTGCCGGTGACGGTGCAGTAGGCCAGGATCAGACCGGTTGCGCCGAGCAAGATGGCGGGTGGCGCAATCCACAGGATGCGCGTCGTCAACGCCGCGAGAACCATGCCTGCCGCTACGGCGAAAATCACCAGCGCCCAACCCCATTCCCACAGCCGCCAATTGTCGCCGAGGCTCGAAAGGAGCAGCAACAGACCGGCGGTGAGAATCGGCGTTCCGGGGATAAAGAACACGCCCGACCATTTCTCCCGGCGGAAGAAGATCGGGGCGAGCATGAACAAAACCCCCGCCGCGACGATAAACAGCGGCCACGTCCGCCAGATCCAAATTCCGGCGGTGTTGAATGCCAGGTTGACCAACAGGAACAGGCCGCCCAGCAGGATCAACATCGTACCGATCATTACGGAAACCTTTTTATTCATTATTGCCTCCTTGATATTTTCCCTCATTGTGCGAGGATGTACACGAACACAGCCAGCGGCCAGCCGATGAAGAAGATCAAGCCGGCCGCGGTGACGATCCGGCGGAAGAGGCGCGTCATCCGGAAATCCTTGTGCCGCGGATCCGCCGCCTCACCCACCGGAACAGCGATGCCCAGGAAAAGCGCGATCGGCTC
>JBJYXS010000008.1:0-3559 GCA_046260075.1 Anaerolineales bacterium
CGCGCCCATTATATCGGCTTTCGTAGCCGGCGAGCCGCAAAAAAACCTGCTTCCTTTGACTTTTCCCACTTCCCCTGCTACCATACCGCTTCATTCCTCCCGGAACAATGGACAATGGTATCCGACTGGGCCTTCATCGGCATTTTCTTCCTCTTGGCGGTTTTCTTTCCCCTGGTTCCGATCCTGGCCGGGGCCGCGCTCGGCCCGCACAAACCCGGTCCGGTGAAGGCCGAACCGTATGAATGCGGGATAATGCCGCGCGGACCGGTGCGGGTTCAATTCCGCGCGTCCTATTATCTGTATGCGCTGGTATTCCTGATCTTCGATGCGGAAGCGTTGTTCCTCTTCCCGTGGGCGGCGGCCTACGGCCGGCTGGAGCTGTACGCCGCCGTCGAAGGCGCATTGTTCCTCTTCCTGCTGGCGGGGGGGCTGGCCTATCTCTGGCGGAAAGGAAGCCTGGCCTGGCGCTAGGCCGACCCATGGGCGATGTCTTCGCAACGGCCGCCGATTGGATCAGCAGCATACTGGCCCGGCTGGGAATCCCGGATCCGGCGTTGCCATGGATCCTGGCGGTGGCGCGGGCGTTTCTGCTGGGCGTTTCCGGCCTGCTGCTGGTGGTGTTCCTGATCTGGTTCGAACGAAAGATCGTCGCCCGCATGCAGGACCGCATCGGTCCCAACCGGGTCGGTCCGTACGGATTGCTGCAAACCATAGCCGACGTCCTCAAACTTATGCTTAAAGAGGATCTGGTGCCGCTGCGCGGCGACCGGATCCTTTTCCATCTCGCCCCGATCCTGACGGTGATGAGCGTGGTGGGACTTTGGGCGGTAATTCCGCTGGCCGCCGGGGTCTACGGGGCCGATCTGGAGGTGGGGGCGCTGTACCTGCCGGCGGCGGCCGTCCTCGGCACGCTGGGAATCCTCATGGCGGGCTGGTCGTCGGATAACAAGTTCGCGCTGATGAGCGCCTTCCGCGCTGCGGCGCAGCTTGTCTCCTACGCGACTCCGGCCATGCTGGCGCTGCTGGTGCCGGTCATGCTCGCGGGCACGTTGCGCCTGGACGGGATCATCGCCGCCCAGGACGGAATGTGGTACGGCGTCACAGCCCCGCTGGCGGCTCTGGTGTTCCTGACGGCATCGCTGGCCGAGGTGGGGCGGGCGCCTTTCGAGCTGTTGGAAGCCGAATCCGAACTCGTGGCCGGTTTTCACACCGAATATTCCGGAATCCGGTTCGGAATGTTCTTCGCCGCCGAATTCCTGCATGCCTTCACCATCGGATCGATCACCGCGGTGATGTTCCTTGGCGGCTGGCAGGGACCCGGCGCGGCCCGGTACCCCACATTGGGGGCGGTGTATTTCGTCGTGAAATCCTTCGCGGCGTACTTCCTGCTGGTGTGGGCGCGCGCCACGCTGCCGCGCGTGCGCATCGACCGGATGCTCGATTTCTGCTGGAAGGTTCTCACCCCGGCGATGCTCGTGCTGATCGGCGCGGTGGCCGTGATCGACAGGGCGCTGGCCGGTTCTCCCTTCTGGGCGCGGCAGGGAGCGCTGTTGGGCGCCAATGTGCTGGTGGCCGCAGGGGCTGTTGCGCTGTTGGGACGTTCTCCTCATCCATCCCCCCAGGGGGGAAGGATGAAGCCGGAGCAGGAGCGGACCCCGTGACCGCCGATCAGATCCTCTTCCTGGTATTCGCGATCCTTGGATTGGGGCTGGCGGCCGCATCGGTGGCGTTGCGCAACCTCGTCCGTGCGGCCTTCGCGCTCATCGGCTGTCTGTTCGCGGTGGCGGCCCTGTACGCCCTGCTGGAGGCATCGCTGTTTGTCGTCGCCCAGGCGGCGGTGTACGTCGGGGCCATCGCCGTGCTGATCGTGCTGGTGGTGATGCTGACCCGGCGGGAATTGCGCGAGAAGGCAACCCAAACCCACCGTTACGCGCCGCTGGCGGCGGTTTTGGCGGCGTTGATCACGGCGGGGCTGGCGGCGGGGCTCTCGCAGTTCGCGTCCTTTGCCCGGACGATGCCCGCACTGCCGCCGGACGACATGGTGATCCGGCTCGGCGACGCGCTGGTGGATCCGTCGGGATTTCTGATTCCCTTCGAAGCGGTCTCGGTGATGCTGCTTTCGGTCCTGATCGGCGCGGTGTTCGTCGCCGGCGGAACGCGGCCGGGCAGGGGGAAGGGGTAGATTCGAGATGATTCCATTAAGCTGGTACCTCCTGTTCGCGGCCGCGCTGTTCGGGATCGGGCTGTACGGCGCCTTGGCCCGGCGGAACGCCGTGGCGGCGTTGATGGGCGTCGAACTGATGCTCAACGCCGTCGCGATCAACCTGTTGGCCTTCTGGCGGTACTTGGATCCCGGGCGGATGAACGGGCAGGTGTTCGCCGCCGTCCTGTTCGCGGTTGCCGCGGCGGAAACCGCCGTCGGTTTGGCGCTGATCATTTCACTGTACCGGCTGCGCCGGACCGTGCTGCCGGAAGAAGCGGATTTGATGAGAGGATGATACTGTCCTAATCCCTCTCCCGGCCTTCTCCCCGGACGATCGCCGGGGATTCGGCCTTCCTCTCCCCCTTCCCGTATTACGGGAAGGGGGAGAGGGTCTCCGGAACCGCGTTATGTTGATTAACTCGGCTGGGGAGAGGGTGCTGGGACAGTACGGACCATGCTTTTTTCCACGATCGCGTTGCTTATTCCCCTGCCGCCGCTGGCGGCGTGCGCCGTCATCCTGCTGTTCACGCGGCGCAGGCGGGCGCTCAGCACGGCCGTCGCCGTGGGGATGCTCGCGCTGTCCGTCGCCGGATCGTTCCTCCTGGCCGCCGGCGTGGCGGCCGGCCCGGATGCGGCGGAACAACCGGTCGCGCGGTCGATCGCCTGGATCCCGGGGGCTGCGGGAGCGGCGGACGGCGCCGGTGCGATCCGGCTCGGCGTCTCCGTCGACGGGTTGACGGCGCTGATGCTGGTCTTCGTCGCCGTCACGCTCCCGGCGATCTTCATTTACAGCATCGGATACCACCGCTTCGGCTCTCCGGAAGGTCCGCAGGACGTGCCCGGCTTACCGCCGCGGGGAATGGAAATCCGCGGGCCGGAACGGCCGCGGCGGATTCCAACGGTCGAGCCGCTCTACACCCGGTTTTTTGCCTTCCTTTCGCTGTTCGCCTTCGGTATGCTGCTGCTGGTCCTGGCTGGCGACCTGGCGTCCTTTTTCATCGGCTGGGAGGTGATGGGGCTGTGCTCATACCTGCTGATCGGCTTCTGGTTCGCGCGGGAAAGAGCGCGCCGCGCGGCGGTGAAGGCGTTTCTCGTCACCAGGGTGGGCGACGTGCTGATGCTGATCGGATTCGCGCTGTGCTGGCGTTTCAGCGGCAGCTTATCGCTGGGGGAGATCCTCGGTGCGGAGAACCTGGCGCGGATGGCGGCCGAGCCCTCCGGGATTCCCCACCTGAGCGCCGCCGGGCTTGCCGCGCTGCTGCTGCTGGCGGGAACGATCGGGAAGAGCGCGCAGTGGCCGCTGCACGTCTGGCTGCCCGATGCGATGGAAGGCCCGACTCCGGTCTCGGCGCTGAT
>JBJYXS010000008.1:3659-6481 GCA_046260075.1 Anaerolineales bacterium
TGGCGGTGCACGCCTTCTTCAAGGCATTGCTGTTCCTGGGCGCCGGATCGGTCGCCCACGGCCTGGAGCACGGGGCGATGGGGGAGGAAGAGGACGCCGATCCGCAGGACATCCGCGCGATGGGCGGACTGGCCCGGCGTATGCCGCTGACCTTCGCCGCCTTCCTGGCCGGCGCCCTCTCCCTGGCCGGATTCCCGCTGCTGACGGCCGGGTTCTGGTCGAAGGACGGGATTCTCTCCGCCGCGCAGCACGCCTCGCCGGTCCTGTTCCTGGCGCTGGCGGCCGCGTCGTTGCTGACCGCCTGCTACGTGGGTCGCATTCTCGCGCTGGTTTTCCTCGGCGCCCCGCGCAGCCCGGCGGCCCGGAATGCCGCCGAACCCTCGCGATGGATGCTCGCGCCGGCGCTGGTCCTGGCCGTGCCGGCGGTCGCCGCCGGATGGGCCGGCATCCCGGAGGATTTCCCGCTCCTGGGCGGATTAGTCCCCGACGGAATTGCCGGGCTGCTTGGGGCGGAGGGCGGATCCTTCAACGGAGCGGCGCTGGCCGTCTCGATCCTGGCGCCGTCGGCCGGATTGTTCCTGGGGTGGATGGCATACCGCGGATACGCCGCCGGCCGGAAGGATCCCCTGCAAATCCTGCTCGGCCCGGCCTTTGGATTTCTACAGGCGGGTTGCCGGTTCGACGATCTGTACCAAATCCTCTTCGTCCGTCCGGCGCGCTGGATCGCCGATGTGGCGGTGTCGGAATGGATCGACCGCCGGATCCTCGACGGCATGCTGCGCGCGGCCTGGAAAGGCGCACTCTCCCTGGGCCGACTGCTGCGCGACGCCGTCGACCTCCCGGTGATCAACGGCGCAGCCGACCGGATCGGACGCGGCACGCGGCGCGCCGGTTCGATGTTACGCATCGTGCAAAGCGGCCGGGTACAGGAATACCTTATGATCGGCCTGACGGTGTTCGTAGCCGCCGCGGCGATGCTGATTTGGAGCATGCTGGCGGGGCCGTAAAATCCTGTCCCAGCCCCCTCTCCCCGCCTTGCCCCGGAAACGCGCCGGTGCTTCGGCACCCCCTTCCCCCTTCCCGTATTACGGGAAGGGGGAAGGGGGGAAGGGGCGAGGGGGTTGGGACCGAGTAACCAATGACCGACTTTTTCGCGCACCACATCCTCTCGCTTATCCTCCTGACGCCCGCGCTGGCGGCGGGGCTGCTATTCCTGCTGCCCAACCGCGTGAGGGTGCTGAAGGCGTTCGCCGTCGCCGCCGCACTGATCGTGCTGGGGCTGGCGGTCGCCGTTTGGGCCGGCTACGATGCCGGGGCGGCCGGGTACCAGTTCGAGGAACGGCTGACGTGGTACGCGGCGGTCGGATCGGATTACCACCTGGGCGTGGACGGTTTGTCGATTCCGCTGATCCTGCTGACCGCTTTGATCACGCTGCTGGCGCTGCTGGCCGCGGCGGATGTCCCGGGGAATATGCGCGCCTTTCTGGCGCTGTTCCTGCTGCTCGAAAGCGGGATGCTGGGCGTGTTCCTTTCGCTCGACCTGCTGCTGTTCTTCGTTTTCTGGGAAGCCGGCCTGGTGCCGATGTATTTTCTCATCGCTCAGTGGGGCGGGGAAAGGCGGGAGGGTGCCGCGCTGAAGTTCCTGCTGTATACGATGGGCGCGTCGCTGGGATTGCTGTTGGCCGTTCAGGTGATCCGCCTCGCCGCCGGCTCCTTTGACCTGACGGCGCTTGCCGAAAGCTGGCCTGCGCTCCTGGCGGGCGAACTCTTCGGGCTGCCGGTCGGAGCGGTGAAGGCGATGGCGTTTGCCGGGATGGCGGCCGCCTTCGCGGTGAAGCTCCCGCTCTGGCCCTTCCATACCTGGCTGCCGGATGCGCACACCGAGGCGCCGACGGCCGGATCGATGGTCCTGGCCGGAGTCCTGTTAAAGATGGGCGGTTACGGATTCCTCCGCCTGCTGCTGCCGCTGTTTCCCGCTGAGTCAGCCCGCTGTGCGCCGGTGCTGGCCGGGTTGGGGGCGGCGGGGATTCTCTTCGGGGCGCTGGCGGCCTGGTCGCAGAAGGATCTCAAACGGCTGATCGCCTATTCCTCGGTCGGCCATATGGGGTTCGTGGTCCTGGGCGTTGCGGCGGCGGCGAGCCTGGGTATGGGAAGCGCGGCGGGCGGACTGGCTCTGCGGGGCGCGGCGCTGCAGATGTTCAACCATGGATTGAGCGCGGCGGGGATGTTCCTGCTGGCGGGCGCGCTGCAACACCGCGCGCACACCCGCAACCTGGAGGATTTCGGCGGCCTGTGGGCGTGCGCGCCCGTCTTCGGCGGAGCGCTGATATTGGCCGCCCTGGGATCGCTCGGCCTTCCGGGCCTGGGTGGATTCGTATCCGAGCTGATGGTGATCCTGGGCGTCTGGCCGGCATTCCCGCTGGCGGCGGTCCTGGCGGCGGCGGGGCTGTTGTTTACGGGCGCCTACATATTAAAAGTCCTCAGCAAGGTGTTGCACGGCGCGCTGCCCGAACGCTGGAAGGGTGCGGCGCTGGAAATCGGAATCCGCGAACGCTTGGCGATGGCCCCCCTGATCCTCCTGATGCTGCTCACCGGCATCTGGCCGGGCTGGATTTTGGGGTTGATCGGGACGGCGGTTCGATGACAGTACTATCCCCCGCACCCCGCCTTGCCCTGGAAGCACACCAGGGCTTCGGCGCCCCTCTCCCCCTTCCCGTATTACGGGAAGGGGGAGAGGGGTAGGGGTGAGGAGGATAGGACAGAGAAAAAATGACATCCTTTCCCCTATTATCCCTGCTTGTCTTTCTCCCCATGGCGACGGC
>JBJYXS010000009.1:0-3066 GCA_046260075.1 Anaerolineales bacterium
CGGATTGCCAGGAGCTGGAGGAAACCGTACAACGCCAACAGGCCGAGCAGAAAGGCTTCGATTCCGCCGTGGCCCGCACCGGTCAGGATTCCCGTCCGCCACGAGCGCGCATCCTTGGCCCAAAAGCGGAACATCGCCCAGCGGGAAAGCTCCTCGAACAGCCCGGCGCTGAGTCCGAGAAAGGCGGCGTTAATCAGGGTTTGCCCGAGAAGCGGAAGATCCGTCAGGGCCGTCCGGTTCAGCAGCCAACCGGCGGCTGCGGTAAACGGAATGTGGCCGATCTGTGAAAGAACGAAGGTCGCCGCCCCGATCCACCAGAGCCGCCAACCCGTTTTCCAGCGGCGGGTGAGGTAGATCCCCAAGCCTACAGGAAGGGCGATCATCAAGAGGGCGTTCAGCAGGTGGGCGACGGTCAGGATGTTCATGCATTCATCCGAAGGATCCAACCGGCGGTTACGCCAGTTCGGCGTCCCACTCCGTCATCTTCCGCAGCCGGCGGGCGGCGGCCGTCTGCGGGCGTTTGGCGATAATCCGCAGGCGGGTCGTACCGGAGGAATACACCGCGCTGACGAGTTCCCAGCCCTCCTCGCCCCAGGCATTTAAAAGCGATTGAACCTCCGCATTACTGGGTTCGGTTTTTAAAAATCCGCCGAAATCTTCCACACGGTATTCCCATCGGGTGTTTGTCGGTCTGGTCATGGCTTATTCCTTTTTCACGAGTCGATTCTCGAGAGACGCCAAGCCCGCCAGGCCGCCCAGGTTCATTGTATCCACCGCGCTGGAGGGAACGATGACCAGCGCGCCCTTCTCCTTCAGCCCTTCGAACAGCATGTTCATCGCCCGCAGATGGAGGGCGGTCGGATTGTTGTGATAGGCCTGCGAGGCTTCGGCGAAGGAGTCCGCGATCTGGCGTTCGGATTCCCCGAGGATCACCCGCGCCTGCCGCTCGCGTTCGGCCTGGGCCTGGCGACTCATCGCGTCCTCCAGATCCTGCGGGATCACGATGTCGCGGATCTCCACCGATTGGACGGTCACGCCCCACGGGGTGGTGCGTTCGTCGATGATTTTTTGTAATTCGGCATCCATCATCGCGCGTCCGACGAGGATATCGGCCAGGTTCATCTGCCCGATGATCTCCCGCAACGCGGTTTGGGACGCCCAGGCGATGGCCTGACGGTAGTTCGCCACCTCCAATGAGGCTTTTTCGGCGTCCCACACCATCCAGAACAGGACCGCATCAACGTCCACCGGGACCGTGTCTTTGGTGAGGGTTTTCTCGGCGTTGAACGGGGTGACCATTACCCGATGGTCGATCCATGCGGCGATGGAATCCACCACCGGGATGATTAAAAACATCCCCGGGCCGCGCAGACCGCGGTATTTGCCCAGCCGCAGGACGACGGCCTTCTCCCACTGGTTGGCCATTTTTAAGGCGGCCAGAATATATAGGGCTAACAGGATCGGTGGCAGCGTGACGGCCAGTATGGTTCCGTCGGGCACTCCAGATATATCCATGATCGTGGCGATGATCGTCGCTGGAAGGATGAGCAGGAAGAACAGGAAAAGGCCGAGCGGGCTGGCCGCGTGCGTTGCGACGGGATCCTTGGTTCTTTTTCGGGCTGTGGTTTGTATATCGGCTGTCATCTGTTATTCTCCATAGTCCCGCGGGGATGTTCCTCGAGCTGTGTCCCCACTATTTTTTCGACCGGCGATGCAAACATTCCTGCAGAGCTTTTTCCACTTCCTCGCGGGTAAAGCCGAACCGTTTGGCTTCCTCCATCCAGACATTGACCATCGTCTGCAGACGTTCCTTTTTTATCCGCTTGGCTTCCGCAGGCGGCGGTACCTCCAATACATAGGTTCCGCGTCCCTGTTGGGTGGAGATAATGCCTTCTTCGTGCAACAGCCGGTAGGCGCGGGCGGCGGTGTTGAAATTGATGCGTAATTCCGCCGCCACTTCGCGAACCGTCGGGAGCTGGCTGCCGGGTTTCAGCACGCCGGAGGCGATCAGGCTCTTTACCTGATCGACGATCTGCAGGTATATCGGCTCCCGTTCGTGAAAATCCAATCGGAGCTGCACTACCGCACCTCTTGTATCAATTGTATCACAGAACTAATTGTATCACCGTTCGGATTCCTGTCAAGGAAAACGGCCGTCCGGAGAGGGCGGAGCACGGCGGGCAATGATCACCATCCGCCCCGGCGGGTGAATGATGGCGCTGCGGAACGGACGGACGCAACGGGTTCCATCCCCCCGCCGGCCGGCTTGCGCTGGTCGAAATTTGGGTTTAGACTCATGCATACCCGTGGCCTCACGGGAATCCTTGCGCGGGAGGGCCTCATGAGTGATTTCCTTGTGAATACATGGAATCCATTGTGCGAATTGTTGGGAAGTCTGGTTCGTCCGGTGGGCGGCTTGGTGCTGGGCGTAGTGATCGGCTGGCTGACCGCTTCGACATTCCTGGATACTGCAAAGGAATGGCAGCTCAAGATCGCCATTTTCCTCGGCCTTCTTGGTGCCTTCATCTGCCTGCACATCTAGTCCGGATCCGCCACCACGGGCTTCTTCGCACTGGGAGCCGGGGCTGCCGCAATCATCCTGGGCATCCGGCAAAACCAACCGGCGAAGAAAAAATAACCCGTCGAAAAAGAAAAAAGCGCCCGCCGTTTCAGGCGGGCGCTTTTGCTTTTAACCATCCGCCGGCATACCAGATGAGATACTCCTGCAGGTGGTCCCTCCAATAGGCGTCGCTGTGATCCCCGGGTGGAATGCGGCTTTCATACGGTCGCTGCAGCAAGTCGAACACCCGCAGGATTTCCTGCATCTGCGGGAGGGCGGGGTCCGAATACCCGCCGTCGAAGGATATCCGCGGCCAGAGCGTCTCCGGCACCGCCTCCGCCCACATATAGATGTCGGCCAGCACGTTCGGACTGCGCGAGATGCTGTGCACGCCCACCGCGCCGAAAAGATCCGCGCGCCGAAGGGCCAGGCGCAACGCCCACATGGCGCCGCGGGAGACCCCGCCGATCGCGCGGTGCTCCCGGTCCGGGATCGTCCGGAAGCGG
>JBJYXS010000010.1:0-2241 GCA_046260075.1 Anaerolineales bacterium
AGGTCGCGGCTGATCGCGCACAGATCCTGCAAAACGCCGTCGTGCAGGTCGCGCGAGAGCCGGCCGCGTTCGTCTTCCTGGGCGGCGACGACCTTGCGGTAGAGGGCGCGTATTTCCCCCGCCGCCAGCTGTTCTTTTTGCGCCAGGTGCAGTGATTCGAGGATGACGGCCGCCTGGCGGCTGAGGTTGGTCAGGCAAGCCAGGTCCTGCGGCGAAAAGAGCAGCCCGCCGCCGCGTTTCCCCAGCAGCCACATGCCGCGCAGCATCGCGCCGCGCATCAGCGGCACCCAGACCGCCGTCCACGAAAGGTCGGCGCTGCCCTGGCGGATGATCTCGCGCAGCCGGCCGCGGTCGGCGCGCAGGGCCTCGCCGCTCGAAGTCACCCAGCGCACCGCGGCATGGCTGACCGGCAGGCTTTCCGCTTTCCCGAACACATCCTCCAGCCGGTGTTCCCGCGGCAGCAGCAGGGAAGACCTCTCCACGCCGAGATCGCGCGGGATATCCTCCGTCAGCAGGCTCCCGAGCGTCCGTTCGTCGAGCGCCGCGGCCATCCGCCGGCCGTAGGCCGCCAGGATTTCCTCGTGGTCGAGGGGTTGGCCGTACCGCCGCCGGCCCCATGCGCGGCGGAGCAGCCGCCCCAGCCAGACCGCCAGGGAGAGCGTCGCCCACCCCAGGATCAGACCGGCCAGCAGGGATGCGACATTGAAGGTCATCGGGATCTCAGATCAGCCGCTTCTCGGCGGCCGCCTGGAGCGCCTCGTGGCGGCTGTGCACCCCGAGCTTGGCGTAGATGGAGCTGAGGTGGTTGCGGACGGTTCCGGGGGAGATGTGCAGCGATTGGGCGATCTGCGGATTGGGCAGGCCGCGCCGGGCCAGGCGCAGGATCTCCACCTCGCGTTCGGAGAGAGTCTTCTCCGGCTCGCCGGCGCGGGTGGCTTCCGCCAGCGCATCGTGGGCCTGCGGGCTGAGGTAGATCCGCCCCTCGGCCAGGTCGTGGAGGATCTCGCCGATGTGCGAGACGTAGTCGTCGTCCTTGAGGATGTAGCCGTAGACGCCCGATTGCAGCAGTTCGCGGATCCAGGCCGGTTCGCGGTGGGCGCTGATGATGCAGATTTTGAGGTCCGGGAAATCGGCCCGCAGGGCGCGCACCGCCGCCCGGGCGTCGAATTCCGGTTCGAGGAAGAGATCGAGCAGCAGCACGTCGGGCCGCGAGCGGCGCACCAGGTTCATCGCCTCGCCGCCGCGCCGCGCCTCGTCGACCAGGCGCAGGTCGGCGGTCTTTTCGAGCAGGGTGCGCAGGGCGATGGCAACGTGGGGATGGTCGTCGACGATCGCGACCCGGATCATAAAGCGGCTCCTTCCGTATGTTCCTTGGAAATTGTACCCAGATTTCAGCCGGAATCCAATCGATGGCGGCGCCGTGACAGTGTCATGGTCTTTTCATGACGGAACGCATGCCCGGAGATGACGCGCGCCTATGGAAATGCGGGGTGAAATTCGGATAATGGGAAACATGAAGAAGATATTGATCGCTTATGCCAGCCGGACCGGGACCACGCTTGAGATCGCCGAGGCGGTCGGCAAGACGCTCGGCGAGCGCGGATACGCCGCGGACGTGCGTCCGGTGAAGGACATCCCCTCCATCGAGGGGTATCAGGCCGTGTTGATCGGCAGCGCCATCCAGGGGGCCAGCCCGCTGCCCGAAGCGCTCGATTTCATCCGCGTCCACCGGGAGAGCCTGGGGAAGGTGCCGACCGAACTGTTCCTGGTGCATTTTTTCTTCCGCAGCCAGAGCGAATCCGATGCGAAGATGCGCGAGAAGTACCTCGAGAACGTCCGGCCCCTGCTGCCGGACGTCCCCGTACGGTTCTTCGCCGGCCGCTTCGACCGGCGTACGACCGCGTTCGGACTGCCCGACTTCCTGGCGCGCCTTACCCCGACGATCGACCGGCGGGATTGGGATGCGATCCGTTCCTGGGTGCTGGACCTTGTTCTATAAAACCTTTCACCGCAGAGATGCCGAGATCGCAGAGTCTTTTCTCTGCGTACTCCGCGCCCCCCGGCCCGCCCGGGCCGAGGGCGGGCTCTGCGGTGATATGAGAAGAAAGGACAACCACATGCTGCACGGAGAAAACCTCACATTGAAGTACAAGGACGGCGAAGGGCTGGTGGAGGCGCTGCACGATATCTCGTTCCGGGCAGAAGACCATCAGTTCATCGGGATCCTCGGCCCCTCGGGCT
>JBJYXS010000010.1:2341-13640 GCA_046260075.1 Anaerolineales bacterium
ATCTCGTTCCGGGCAGAAGACCATCAGTTCATCGGGATCCTCGGCCCCTCGGGCTGCGGCAAGAGTTCGCTGCTCTACCTGCTCAGCGGGCTGCGCCGCCCGACATCCGGCGAGGTCTACCTCGACGACCGCCCGTTCGGGAAAATGTCGGACGCCGAACGGACGGCGCTGCGCCGGACCGAGTTCGGGTTCGTCTTTCAACAGCACTTCCTGATCAACTACCTGACCGCGCTGGAGAACGTGATGGTCTCGGCGCCCGTGCAGGACCGGGCCCATGCCGAGCAGGCCAGGGCGCTGCTGGCCGAACTCGGGCTGGGCGCCAAGCTGCACCGCTTTCCCTACGAACTTTCGGGCGGCGAGCGCCAGCGGGTGGCGATTGCGCGGGCGATGATCCACCGCCCAAGGGTGATCTTCGCCGACGAGCCGACCGGGCTGCTGGACCGGCGCACGGGTTTGCAGGTGATGGCCCTGCTGCGCTCCTACCGCGAACAGGGCAGCCTGATCGCCGTCACCCACAATCCGGAAATCCTGGCCGAAGCCGATCTGATCGTGCGGTTGCGCGACGGGCAGATCGCCGGCATGGAAGACCGCGTGGCGCGGGCCGCCCAGCCGGATGCGGCCTAGGCCGGAGAAGGAACGATCGATGAATCCGCTTTCCATTTTCACCTTCTACCGGCGCCACAAGCGTCAGGCGCTGCTCTTGGCCGGCATCCAGGCTCTGGCGGTGACGGGCCTGTTCCTGCTGGTCGGTTTGGTGCGCGAGTCGTACATCGCTCCCTATTACACCGTCAACCAGGCCATGGAACGCTTCAGCCTGGTGCAGCCGGATCCGGGAACCGCCCTGGATGCGGAAACGGCCGAGCGGATCCGCAACGGCCCGGATATCGAGCTGGCCGTGCCGCAGGCCAACCTGAGCGTCGGATTGCCGAACGTGGGCGGGCTGTACTTCACCTTCCGGCTGATCGGCCTCCGCCGGGAGGACCTGCCGGCCGTGTTGGCACGCTGCGGTGCGGATCTGCAGAGCGGGGAGTGGCTGCAACCCGGCACGAACGGGATGATGCTCTCGGAGAATGTCGCGGCCGCCTACGGACTGCAGCTCGGCGACACGATCAGCCGGTCGCAGGATGAGGATTATTTCGGAGCCGTCATCGAGCCGCTGAAACTGGTGGGGATCCTGCGCAGCGACGTCCGGATGGGGATCCTTTCTTATGAATACCTGGCCGGGTCGGAAGCCTACGCCCGCCGCGCCGAGCGCGGATTGCTCGTGCTGGCCGAACCGGGCCGCGAACGGGCGGCGGATGAATTCCTCGCGGGCCAGACCGGGGGTTCGAATGTGGAGATCTTCGGACCGGCCTGGGTGGATAAAGTGCGGCGCGAACAGGAGACGGGCATGACCCTGTTCTTCGCCCCCGTGGTGCTGCTGATCACGGCCGCCGTGGCGCTGGTCGTCAACGCCATCCATCAGATTGCGCTGGGGAGCCGTCTGCCGGAGTTCGCCGTATTGCACGCCGTCGGGCGCACCAAGCGTTGGCTGGTCCGCCGCCTGGCGTGGGAAACGGCCGTGCTCTCGGCCTTGGGCTTTCTGGCGGGTATCGGACTCTCGGCGGCCGCTCTGGCCGCGCTGTCCAAGTTTCTCTACGCCCCCAGCGGCTTCCCCTTCAGCGCCTTCCAGGGAGCCGCCATCCTGCTCACCGCGGTCGTCCCGTTGGCGGTGGTCGCGGTCACGCTCTTCACCGTTGCGCGCATGTTTGCGCGGATGGACGCGGTGGCCGTCGTGGAGCGGGGGGAATGGAGCATGGAAAGGCGCGGTCCGCGCTCGAAAGCCGGAGCCGCGGGGAGGCCGCGCCCGCTCTCGCCCGCCACCTTCTACCGTCGCCACATCCGGCGGGCCGTGCTGACCGTCGGCGCCATCGCGCTGATGGTGCTCGGGGTCGCCTTGTTCTTCTTCGTCGTGGCGGCGGTTTTCAACGTGGCCAAGCCCGGCTTCACCGGCATGCGCTGGATGAGCCTGGTGGTTTCGGACGGCGGCGGTCCGGTCGCCGAGTACGTTCCCGGATTGGAGGCCGACCCGTCGGTGGCGCGGGTCATTCCCGCCGATCTGGTGTACGCGATCGACATGGTCCTGCCGCCGATGTACCTCGTCACCCCGCTGGAGACCTACGCCGTTGCGGCCGAGGATATCCCCTACCTGGCGGAACTCAACCGGCTGATACTGGCCGAGGGCGCTCTTCCCGAACCGGGATCGAACCAGATCGTCATTCCCTGGGCGGCGGCCAAGAACCGCGGCCTTTCGGTGGGCGACGTGCTGGGCGTAAGCGGCAAGTTGCCCTATGAAGATGCGCCCGTCCTGCCTTCCGGCCTGGTCGTCTCCGGAATCTTCGAGCCCGCCGACGATCCGGACGGGGAGGTGTGGATGAGCTTCATGTCGCGCGAATTCATCGAATCCGATCCCGGCCAGTGGAAGGCGATGCCCGCCCTGCTCGTGGCCGCCGCACCCGGCCGCAAGGACGAGCTCGATGCCCGGTTGACCGGGGAGATCGACGGCGGCGGAGCAACCGTGCGCACCTACGGCAAGCAGCAGGCTTCCTACCGGGAGATCCTGGCGATGGCCTACGGCACCATCTCGCTGATGGAAAGCATCATCGCGGCGATCGCCGCGCTGGCCCTGGCCGGGTTGAACTACGTCTTCATCACCCAGCGGACGGCGGAGTTCGCCCTGCTCAACGCCCTGGGCTTCACCCGGGCGCGGCTGACGAGGCGGGTGATGGGCGAATCGCTGTTCACCGCCGCGATCGCCTGGCTGATGGGGGCGCTGGGCTGCGCCGCGATCATGCTCTACCTGCAGTACGGCGTGTACCTCCCGATGGGATTCCGGCTCGATGTGTGGAACCCCACCCCGTGGCTGTTCACCCTGCCGATCCCGCTGGCGATCCTGGCCGTCGGAACCGCCGCGGTGAGCTGGACCTTCGCCCGGCTGGATCCGGTCGCTACCATTGAACGGAGGGCGTAACACATGAATCCGCTTTCCCCCTTCCTATACTGCCGCCGCCACAAGACCTGGACGCTCGCCCTGACCGGCCTTCTGGCGCTGGCTTCCGCGGCGGTCTACCTTGTCTTCGGTATGCTGTACGAGACCTACATCACGCCGCTCTATGTCACCAACCGCTACCTGGCCCGCTTCGGTCTGGCGCAAGCCGAGGCCGGCTCCGCGCTCGAACCCGCCGCGGCGGAGGCGATCCGCTCCAACCCGGATGTCGAACGGACCTTCCCGCAGAGAAATATCGAGCTGTGGGTTCCCAACCTCGGGGTGACGGTCTCGCCCTTCCGCCTGATCGGTTTGCGGGAGGAGGACTACGGCGCGGTCTTGGATCTGAGCGGCGTGGAGCTTTGCGAGGGGCGGCTGCCGGATCCCGGAACCAATGAGGCCGCGCTCTCGCGCGAGATCGCGCTGGCGCTCGGGCTGGGGATCGGCGGGACGATGGAATGGTCGCAGGACGAAATGGCCTATGTCAACCTCGCCGCGCCGCTGCGGGTGACGGGGCTGCTCGAGGGGGATGTCCGCCTGGGCATCGTCTCCTACGAATACCTTTCCGGAAGCGAACCCTACCGCAGCCTGACGGGCGACGGCCTGCTCGCCGTCCCGCTGCCCGGGCGCGCCGAAGCGGTGGACGGCTTCCTCCGCGAACATGCCGGGGAGCTGCACTACGCGCCGGCGACCGATTCGCTCTTCCGGGAAAAGGCCGGACGCGACCAGCGGGCGATGATCGTCATCGGCATTCCGCTGATCATCCTGGTGACGGCCGCCATCACGCTGGTGGTCGGGTCGATCAACCGGATCGCGTTCCTGAACCGGCTGCCGGAGTTCGGCACGCTGCTGGCGGTCGGACGCGGCAGGGGCTGGCTGATCCGGCGGTTGACGGCCGAAACGGCCCTGTTGGCGCTGGCCGGGAGCGTTCTGGGAATCCTGGCGGGGAGCGGCGTGATGGCCGCGATCAACGCCGCCTGGTTCGAACCCAACGGATTTGGGTTTTCGCCGCTCTCAATCACGGAAATCCTGACCGTCGTGCCGCTGCCGCTGGCGGTGGCCGGATACACGCTGTTTGCGACGGTGCGGGCGATGCGCCGGATGGACCCGGTGGCGATCGTCGAGCGCGGCGAGCTGAGCATGGAAGAACCGCGGATCGGCGGCGACGGCACCGGCTCGCCGCGGCGGCCGCTGGCGCCGGCGGTCTTCTACCGGCGCCACAAGAGCCAGGCCCTGGCGCTGATCGGCGCCACGGCGCTGATGATCATGGGGACGGCATTGTTCGTCTTCATCGCCGAAATCTTCGACGACGCCCGCCAGCCGATGCTGCACCACCTGCGGGAAATCAGCCTGGTCTCGCCGGGCGGCGGGCCGATCGACGCGGAGACCGAGGATGCGGTCCGCACCCATCCGGCGGCCGGGCGGATCATACCGGCCTACGTCTTTTCCGCGCTGGGGATCGATATCCCGCCGGTCACGCCCAATTACCCCGGCGAAACCTACGCCGTCTCGGCCGAAGACCTGGCCTTCCTGGTCGATCTCTTCGGGCTGCAACTGGCGGAAGGCCGCCTGCCGCGCGCCGGAAGCAACGAGCTGGCGGTCCCCTGGGCCTTCGCCCGAAACCGCGGCCTGCGCATCGGCGACGTCGTCGGCGACCCCGAGCATCCGCTGTACCCCGACGCGTCGAAACTGCCCGCACCGTTGACGGTTTCCGGGATCTTCGAACCGGCGGATTCCTATGCCGATGAAAACTGGCTCTCGTTCGCCTCGCTGGAGTACATCGCAGCCGGCCGCGCGGGATGGGCCGCCCCGCTTTCGATGATCGCCGTCCCGCGGCCCGGGCAAAAGGCGGCGCTCGACTCGTTCCTCGAGCGGGAAGTGGACGGCGGTGAACTGCGCGTGCTCACATACGGCGGGGAGAAAGAGGAATTCCGCCGTCAGGAGCGCGAGCTGGTGGCGATCCTCGGCGTGCTGGAAGGGATGATCGCGGCGGTGGCGGCCCTGACCCTGGCGGGGTTGAACTACGTCTTCTTCATGGGACGGCGCAAGGAGTTCGGGGTGCTGCATGCGATCGGTTTCGGCCGCCGGCGGCTGGTGAGGCGCGGAGCGGCCGAAGGGCTGGCCGCTTCGGGAATAGCCTGGCTGGCCGCGGTGTTGATCTTCGCGGCGGTCACGGCCGGGATACAGGTATGGATCTACAACCCGGCCGGAATCCGGTTGAATTTCTTCAATCCGACTCCCTGGCTGTTCACGCTGCCCGTGCCGATCGTCGTGACCGTGGCCGTCGCCGCCGCCCTGGCCGGCATGCTCTCGCGGCTGGATCCGGTGGGGATTATCGAACGCAGGGATTAAAACCGAGCACGCGGATACGCCGAAACGAACGGAATGCCCGGAGAAGGTTTTTTCTCCGGGCATTCCGTTCAGTAATCCTTTCCTCACTCACAACCCCTACATCCTCCCTTCGCCTTCGTCTCAGGGAGGGATGGGGGATAGAGAGGAAAGGATTTCTCTTCAACAAAGGATAGGCTGAGCAGTCGCTTTTTTTCAGTAATAATCGTGCCATGATGGATTTGCGGAGGAATCCGGCCGGCGGTATGGAAAGCCGTTCGCTTCGCGGACCCGGCGGGACGGGTTAGAATACCGTGGATGCCGGAGAGGAGGCCGCCGATGCCGATATCGGCCGAAGTCGTCAGGGTTTGCGAAGAATGCGGGCACGGGTATGCGGCAGGGAACCCCTTTCTTTTCGAGAACGGCCGGCGCGCCGACGCTCTGCGGAAAATGCGCAAAGCCGCATCTGTATTGGAAAAGACCTCATGATTCCGCCCGGGCGGGGACCGTCCGCGAAGGACGGCAAGGAGAGAACGGTGAATCCATCGTTCGAGTTCGCGAACGGCGAGCAACACGCGCTGATCCCCGTTCATCACCTGGATGACCTCAGGGCGGAAATCCAATCCTTTGCGGATTCCGAAACACTGAATGATTTTCAACAGTGGATCGTGAACGATCTGTACGATTTCCGCCCGCCGGCGAAGGATTTCCATGCCGAGTCGATACTCCTCGTCGCGGTTCCGCATCCACTTTATTCCAGGGTGACCCTGGCGCATCATGGCCGGGAGTATTCCTGCTTGAGCCTCGTCCGTTCCGATTTTGAAAGCGCCACGGCGGCGATCGAAACGGCGGCGCAGCGGGAGGGCTTCCGCACCGCGAAGGCCGATAATCTTCCCTTGAAACGATTGGCCGCCCACTGCGGGCTGGCCGTCTATGGAAGGAACAACATCACCTATATCCGCGGGCTGGGGAGCAATTTCTCCTACACGGCGTGGTACACGGATCGGGTTTGTGAGGAAACCGGATGGAAAGCAGCGAGCCGCCCGCGGATCTGTGAAACCTGTACCCGGTGCCGGGAGGCGTGTCCGACGGGGGCGATTCGCGGAGACCGGTTCCTGATCGACACTCAGCGGTGCCTTTCGTATTGGAACGAAAGCCGCGAGCCGTTCCCGGATTGGCTCCCGGTATCCGCGCATCACACGCTGTACGATTGCCTGAAGTGCCAGATGGCCTGCCCGATGAATGCGGCGCAAATGAAAAACATCGGCGACCCCATACTATTTAATGAAGAGGAAACCGAGGCGTTGCTGTCCGGAGCGGCATTCGAAAGCTATCCCCCCTCCATGAAGCGAAAGGCTGACTACCTCGGGTTGGACCAGTGGCCGGACGGGATAGCCAAAAATGTTCGGACCCTCATCGCCCGCGACGAAAAGGGACATTAAGGAGAATACACCCGGCCCGGAGGGCGTGCTTCTCCCGCTGCGTTCCTTCGGTTGGGAGTTACCAGGCGTCGGCCGTCAGCGTGGATTTCGCGAAAAATCGAAGGATTGCCCGGAGGGAATTGCGCATTCTCCGGGCAATCCTTATTTTTCTCCGATTCCCCGCTGGTACACTCGGTCGAAACGACATCCGGCGGCGGATGGAAGCCCAAACGGATCGCGGATCGGCGGAACCCGATGGAGATGATCAAGCCATGATGAAAAACCGGATTGCCCTGTTCTTGTTGGCGGGCGCCGCAGGTTGCGGAGGGGGCCTTGCACACGAAATCGCCCCGACCCCGACGCATACACCTATTCCGGAGGCCGCTCCCATGTCGATCCGATTCCTGGGCCACTCCAGTTTCCTCCTCACCGCCTCCGACGGCAGCGCCATCGTGACCGACCCCTATGGCGCATATCCGCCTTTCCTGGAATTTCCGGAAGGCATCCGGGCCGATCTGGTGACGATCAGCCACGATCACGCGGACCATAACGACTACCGGAAGGTGGCGGGGGATCCGGTCGTTGTGCGCCAAGCGGTCGCCACCGCCGTCGGCGGGGTGCGGATCACCGGATATCCGTCTTTGCACGGCGACGGCTTGGGGCCGAACATCATCTTCGTCTTCGAATACGGCGGGGTGAAGGTTGTCCATTTGGGGGAACTGGGCGAAATCGAAAACGAGCAGATATACGAAGCCATCTCCGGCGCGGACGTGATGCTGGTCCCGATCAGCATCGTGGGCGCGATGCCCTACGACCGGTTGATCGGCCTGATCGAGCGCACGGGGGCCCGGACGGTGGTCCCGCAGCACTTCAGCCTGAGCGCGGAAGAACGCTGGTACGGCATGCGGACGGTGGACGAATTCCTGGCCGCCGTTCCCGCCGATTGGCCGATGGAACGCTTCGACGAATTGGATGCCGCCCCCGGCATGCCGCGCCGGATCGCGGTGCTGAAGAACCTGGGGCTGCCGGCAGTGTAGGACCGCCGTCCGCCGTCCTTCCTCCGGCGGCGGACGGCGAATGGGATGGAGGGGGATCCCGGATTGCACGGACGGGTACGGTTTGCTGTATTGCTGTGGATTGCGCGGACGGATCGTTTCACTGATCCGTCCGCGCAATCCGTTTTCCCCGGCGCATTCCAAGGCACCGGCGGAAGAGACGGCGCAGGCGAGGGATGGGAAGCAACCCCCGGTATCTGCCATCCGAAAGCTGCTGATATATACTTGGACATGCATGTGAAAGCCTTTTTCATTCCAATCCAGCAAAAGCTGTACATGGATTGCATATTCCGCATAGTTGCGAAGAAAAAATGACGATGCGTCGGGCCGGCGTGTGAACGGGGTGTGCGCCGGATGGAAACCCGGAAATTATGAGAAAGGAAACGCGATGGATACAAAAGATAAATGGATGACACTTGTTGCCGGATTGCTTTTGGCGGGTTTCCTGTTGACGGGATGCGGCCCGCAGTCGGCGTCTTCCCCGGAACCGACAGCCACAACCCGGCCGCCTTCTCCGACCTTAACCGCGCCGGCTCCCACGGCAACCTTGCAGACCCTTGAGCCGACTCCGAAAGCGGACAGCATATCGGCGCGCCTGGGCAGGGGGAAAATCGCGGATATCGACTTCTCGCCGGACGGCGGGTACCTCGCCGTGGCCAGAAGCATCGGCGTGGAAGTGTATCGGGCGGACTCGCTGGAAGCGGTATGGAGCCGGGCGACGGATGCCTGGAGCAGGACGGTGGCCTTTTCGCCGGACGGCGCGACCCTGATATTGCTTGATGTGAACGAAACGGTTTCCCGTTGGGATGCGAAGGACGGCCGGCTGCTGAGCAGTATCCCAGGGGATGCGGAGCGGGTGTTCAGCGGGGCGTTCTGGGGCGGCGAGTGGTTCGCCGCCGGGTACGGCGACGGCTCCGTGACTCTGGGCGACGTCGATACCGGCGATCCGGTGCGCACGCTGCAAGGCCATCCGGATTGGATTTCCAGCCTGGCGTTTTCCCCCGATGGAAAAATTTTGGCGGTCGGGTCGGGGGATGTTGTCGCCTTGTGGGATGTCGAAACGGGCCAACGTTCGCAGGATCTCATAGGCGCATCCGGGATGGTCGCCCAGCTGAGTTTTTCCGCGGACGGCGGATCGCTCATGGCCGCGACCGCGGCGGATACGATCATCTGGGATATGGCTTCCCGGAAGCAGAAGACCGTCCTCGACGGAATGGGACTGGCGTTTTCTCCGGACGCACGGATGCTGGCCGTCTGGGATGGATCGCGCGTCCTGATCGAGGATATTTCCACCGGCGAACCGGCTGTCGCTTGCGATGAAGTGCCCGACCCCAACTCCGGCGTGAGCTTCCTTGCATTCTCGCCCGACGGCGGCTTGCTGGCGGGAGCCACACAGGACGGCAAGATCGCCGTGTGGGATGCCGCCACGGGAGCAACCCGCGCGGCGATGGTGGAGTACGCCCAAGCCATCACCGGCGTCTCGATCTCCCCCGACGGCGCCCGGCTTGCCGCAAGCGGCGGGGATATCGCCGTGATATGGGATCCGGAAATCCCGGCCATCGAGCATGTTCTGGTCGGCCATCGCCGCGAAGTCCATGATATTGCTTATTCTCCCGACGGCGCCATCCTGGCCACAAGTTCCCTGGATGGGTCCGTGCGGATTTGGGATCCCGATACGGGCGAAGCCTTGCGGGTGTACGAAACAAGCTCCGGCGGTTTCAACAAAATGGCGTTTTCCCCGGACGGCACCCTGGTCGCGGCCGGATCCATGGACGGTTCGGTGTTGGTCTGGGCCGCGGCCACGGGTGAATTCCGGGGAATACTGAAAAGCGGAAATGGGGTGGCCTGCGTCGCCTTCTCGCACGACGGCCGGTGGATCGCCACCGCGACCATGGGCGGAACGGTCACCTTGTGGGATGCGGACTCCTTCGAATCCGTCCGAACGATCGAGACGGCGGATTCCTGGTTTAATTTGGCCTTCTCGCCGGATGATACCCTGTTGGCTGCGGCGGGGCGGAGCGAGATCGCCTTGCGGAATGTATCCTCGCTCGATCCGGTCCGGAACTTGATCGGGCATACGGGTCCGGTGCGAGGGGTGGAATTCTCGCCGGACGGTTCCGTGATCGCTTCCGTATCCGACGATTCAACCGTACGCATCTGGGATGCCGCCAAAGGAGAGAATGTGGACACGCTGTACGCCCACACTTGCAACGTGTATGACGTGGCCTTCTTTCCGGACGGCCGGACCTTCGCCTCGTGTTCGTGCGACGGAACGGTTATCGTGTGGAAGGCTTTGCCGTAAAGGGATGAATCGCGGATGCGGCGCGCCGCTCATTCTTCCTTCCGCTTCATCCGATCCGTGATTCTCTCTGCTATACCTTAACCGAAAACGACCATTTGGAGATGATATGGCCGTCGCCGTCGTAAACTACCCGGCCCTCCGCAAGGAGGATTTTGAGTGGATCCAGTCCATCCGGCGGAAAAACGATCCGCTCTACTACACGCTCATCCAACCCCATTTCGCGGTTGTCTTTCCCACGGAAAAAATTTCCGAAGGAATGATGATCGAGCACGTCAAACGGAAAATCGCCGGCGCGGCGCCCTTCGAGGTGGTCTTTCGATGCGCGTTGCTCGGCGATCCGTCGTTCCAGGGACATGCCCATGCCTATTTGGTGCCGGATGAGGGTTTCAGCGGCCTCGTCCGCCTGCACGACCGGCTCTACACCGGGCTGCTGGCTGGAGAGCTGCGGCTGGATCTGCCGTTCATCCCGCACGTGGCCGTCGCCAATGCGCCGAAGCCGGAGGATTGCAAGGTCGTCGTGGATGTGATCAATTCGAAGCCTTTCGAGCTGCGCGGGAGGGTCGAAACGCTCGACGTCATCGGTTATGACGGGGAGCGTGTACGGACGGTGGAACGGATGGGCTTGGGCGATCCGTCGGATGTACAGGAAATAATAAAATAAAAAACACCATCCGAGGATATGGGGGGACCGGCTCTCGGCCGAACATCCAGGAGGATGTCGAAATCGCCGGCTTGATTTGCATGCCCAAGATTGCCGGACATTGGTCGCTCTGGCGATGATCACCGGCCGTACACCGTACCCGGTCTTGCGCAAAGCCGGGGCCGGTAAAACGAAAGAGGGAGGATGAAATGACGGATATCGCCAGGACGATGGTGGGACTCGTATGTTCCATTCTGATCATCCAAATTCCACTGATGGTTTACGCGTATAGAATAACCCGCTCGAAAAACAAGATGTACATCTATCTATTCATCCTCATCCCGCTTTGGTTCCTTTCCGCCGGCACAATCCATGAGGGTTCCCATTGTCTGGGATGCCTGCTGCGGGGAACGGAGGTCGTGGAAGCGCAACTCATCCCTCCCTTTTGGAAGGGGGATTTCTTCAGCGCGTATATCGTCAGCGCCGAGAGTTCGGTTTTCTCCGTTTCGGCGCCGTATTGGATGGATT
>JBJYXS010000010.1:13740-15592 GCA_046260075.1 Anaerolineales bacterium
GGGAATACCGGCATGCAGAAAGGACTGTAGTGCGTGAGGCTGGAAATCATTCATAGAAACCCCAAAACCGAAACGCATGCTGCGCCTTTGCTGTTCGTGCATGGCATGTGGCATGCCGCATGGTGTTGGGCGGAGAAGTTCCAGCCCTTTTTCGCGGAACACGGATACACAACCTACGCCGTCAGCCTGCGCGGCCACGGCCAAAGCGAAGGCCGCAACAGCGTGCGGATGACGCCCTTGAAGGCTTTTGTATCCGACGTGGCGCAAGCCGTGGAGGGATTGGATCGGCCGCCGGTATTGGTGGGCCATTCCATGGGCGGGATGGTCGTGCAAAGATATCTGGAAGACCATCAGGCCCCGGCGGCCGTGTTGCTGGGATCCGCGCCGCCCCGGGGATTGTTGCCGGCGACCATGCGGCTCGCCGTACAACATCCGGCCAATTTCTGCAAAGTGAACCTGACCTTTAATTTGCGGCATACGATCGGCACGCCGGGACTCTACCGGGAGTTCTTCTTTTCGGAGGGCTTCCCGGAAAGGGAATTGAAACATTATCATCAGATCGTGAAGAGGCAGGACGAATCCATGCGGGCGTTTCTGGATATGGTCTGCCTGGCATTGCCCCAGCCGAAAAAAGTCAAGACAAAAATGCTGGTGCTGGGAGCCGCCGACGACAATTTGATATACCCGCAGGAAGTGATATCGACGGCAAAAGCCTACAACACCGAAGCGGAATTCCTTGTCGGGATGGGCCATGCCATGATGCTGGATACCGGATGGCGGGATGTTGCGGAAAAGATGCTGGAATGGCTTAACGAAAATAATATCTGAAAAATTTCATTGAACCCCGATGGCAGCTTACCGGGGACGTTGCACGAGATGTTCGGGAGGGATGCATGAATATTTTGCGGTCGATCTTCTGGGACGGTAATACCTCCCGCTTGCGGGCGGGTTGGCGGTTGGTCCTCCAATTCATTCTCATGGTGGCCTGCCTGGCGGGGTTCGGCTTTTTGGCGCAGCAATTCGGCGGGTACGCCATCAGGGATCCGCTGGATGAAAGCATCAGCATCCTGGATTCGGCGGCCGCCGTGCTCTCGATCATCGTCAGCGTATGGCTCGCCGGTCGCTTCGTCGACCGGCGGCGTTTTGCGGATTTCGGTTTCCGGATGGGGCGGTCTTGGTGGATCGACCTGGCCTTCGGGCTGGCGCTCGGCGCGCTGCTGCAAGCCGGGATCTTCCTGGTGGAGATCGCTTTCGGCATGGCGACCGTCGCGGAAGCGGGCTGGCCGGCAGAAGGCGCCGGCGCTTTTACGGCAAGCATGCTGATCATCTTATTGTCCATCGTGGTGGGGGCCTTCGCCGAGGAATTATGGAATCGCGGATATCTGCTGAAGAACCTGGCCGAAGGCCTGACCTTCAGACCGTTCGGCCGGAAAGGCGCGATCATCCTGGCGGCCCTCTTCACCGCCGTCATCTTCGGACTGGGCCATGCGGCCAACCCGGATGCCGGTACGGTCAGCACGCTGGCGCTCATGCTGGCGGGAATTCTCTACGCGACGGCTTACGTCCTGACCGGCGAATTGGCCATCCCGATCGGATATCACATCGCGTGGAATTTCTTTCAAGGCGCGGTGTTCGGTTTTCCCGTCAGCGGCTACGCGCTGGATACGTCGTTCATCGCCACCGACGTGACGGGATCCGAGCTGTGGACCGGCGGCGGATTCGGGCCGGAAGCCGGACTGCTCGGCATGCTGGCGCGGGCGGCAGGCATCCTGCTGATCGTCGCCTGGGTTCGGCGGCGGCACCGGAAGGTCGGCCTGAAGGAAGAAATGACGAAGCCGGAATTGCTGGCCGG
>JBJYXS010000011.1:0-11471 GCA_046260075.1 Anaerolineales bacterium
GCCACCTACCGCCAGATGCGCGCCGAGGAACGGTTCGACCATGACCTCGGGCGGTTGGCCGGCCTCGGACCGGCCGGATATACGGCCGGCGCCATGATCACGCCGTCGGCGGACCGGGCATCGGCGACGATCCTGATCGGAGCCATGGGCTCGGAGGCCGCCTTGATCGCGGATACCGGCGCACAGCGCGGATCGGTCATCGCCGCCGTCACCGATCCGGTGGGCCAAGCGGCCGTCTTCGCCACCACCGACAATCCGCTCCTGGGCGAGGAGTTGTTCGCGGCGGGCGCCTACCTGAAGGTCCACCCCATGCACGCCGCCAGCCTGCAGGCCCAGGACGTCCTGCGCTGGGGGACCATCATCGTCATCCTGGCGGCGGTGGTGGCTTCCACCTTGGGAATCATCTGATGAAGATCCGCAACACCGTCGCCCTCATCGTCGCCTTGCTGTCCGGCCTGCTGACCGCCCTGGGGTACTTCATCCCCTTCCAGCCCCTGGCGGATCTTTCCGGCGGGTTGTTGTACATTGCGGTCTTCCTCAGCAGCATCGCGGTGATCATCGGCGTGATCAATCTTTCGCGGATTCATCTGCGCAAGGCCGTCAGCGGAAAATCCGGCGGCGGGTACAGCATTCTGCTGATCATCAGCATGTGGATAACCTTCCTGGTGGTATTCATCGCCTTGTCCATCCGGGATGAGGCAGGCATGCTGCGGAAGTATCCGGAAGTGACGGTCTGGTTCGTCCGCAACATCCAGCTTCCGCTGGAGGCCAGCCTTTCGGCGCTGGTGGTATTCGCTCTGCTGGTCGGCGGGGTGCGGCTCCTGTATCGGCGCCGCGACGTGATGGCGTTTTTCTTCCTCGGTTCGGCGCTGGTGGTCCTGTTGGCGGTTATTCCCCTTCCCAACCTCCTGACGGAGTTTTTAAGCCCGTTGGAAGAGGGGCGCCAAAGTTTGGTTTGGATGTTCCTTTCGGTGGCCAGCGGCGGCGGAAGGGGAATCCTGCTGGGCATGGCATTGGGCGCGGCCGCCACCGGGCTGCGCATCCTGATCGGAGTGGATCGTCCGTATGAACGGTGAGCGGAACGCATTGCGGATCCGCGACGGCGGCGGGTGCCGGAGCTGATGGCGGATCTGCGCTGTCCGATGTGCGGGAAACCCAATCCGCAGGAGCTGGATGCCTGCCGGTATTGCGGCGCGCGCCTGAAGCCGGTGGAACCCGGCAAAGGAGGTCCGCCCGCCGCGCCGGCTGCAGCGGGGAACCGGACCGATGCGGATTGGATGTCGGATCTGCGCGGCGATATGATGCGCAACCGGCCGAAGACCTCGATGCTGCCGCCGGAGCCGGCCGCGCCGGCGCCTTCCGACGATTGGCTGGAGAAAATCGATTCACGGAAGGAAAAAAAACCTGCTCCCGTAAAAAAGCCTCCCTCCACGCCCCTCACCGAAAGAAAGGCCGCCGCCCGATCCGCCGCCCCTCAAAAGAGCGGAGCGGAGACTCCCGCCTGGCTGTCGAAGGTGCGGGCCCAGGTGTCGGCCGACCACGGCGCGCCGGTTCCGCCCGGACAGGAATCGGGCGGCGACCCGACCTGGCTTAAGCGCCTGAGAGCCCGCCGGAGCCAGGATGACCTCGGCGCGAGCGCGCCCGCCGAACCGGAACCTGAGGAAGCAAAACCCGCCCCGGGCGAAATGCCGGAATGGCTGTCCAAAATAAAAGAAAAATCATCGCAGGAATCCGGCCCGCTGGATGCGGCGGGCAAGCCATACCCGCCGGCGCCTTCCGGCGGCGTCGATCAGAGTGCCGTGCCGACGTCGCCATGGGGAGCTGCGGCTCCCACCCAGCAACCGAAAATCCCCGAGCCTTCCACCGGACAGACGGCGGAAAGCGACAACCCCGATTGGCTTAAATATCCCTCCGATACGGGCGGCCTGCCCGTCGATTCCATGCCGGCGGGATCGTCGGAGTGGATAGGCGAAATCGGCGCGGCATTGGAACAGACGCCTCCCAATCCTCCGACCGGCAGCCTGCGGGGGCTGGCGCAACAGGGGGATACGGGCAGCATATATCCCGCCGACACCGGCGGAATCCCGAAGCCGACCCAGCCCTTCACGGAACCCCTGCCGCCTGCCGGCACGCCCGTAGACTCTCCGGCTTTCGGGCCGGCTTGGGATTTCCCCTCTGAAACCCCGGCCGAACTTCCCTTTCCGCCGCCCGTCGGAGGGCCCGCAAAACCGCCGGCAACCGGCGCCTTTCACGAGGACAGCATGCCGTCCGTCGCTCCCGGTGCCGGGGAGGCGGTGCCGGATTGGCTGGCGGACGCGCAGCAGGAACCGGCGGTTCCTGCCCCGGAGGCGGCCGAACCGCCGCCGGCGCCGACGCCGGATCTGAACGAATTGTTGCGGCCGGATGCGATACCGGAATGGCTGAGCAAACCGGCCGATGTCGGTCCGCAGAGTCAGGAGGGAGAGGCCGTCCGGCCGCAGCCGGCCCTTCCGGAAAACCTCGAACAGGCGGAACTCCCGCGGTGGCTCGAGGCCATGCGGCCGATCCAATCCGTTTCCGTGCCGACCGAGGATGAGGAACGGGTGGAAAGCGTCGGCCCGCTGGCCGGACTCCGCGGCGTGCTGTCGGCCGAGCCGGTGGTCGCCATGCCCCGGCGTCCCGGGCTGATGGCAGGGAACATCGATATCCTGCCGGCCCATAAGAAGTTGACCGATACATTGCGGCGGATGCTCCTCGAACCGGATATCCGCGCGGCCCGCAAACCCCTGCGCGCGATGCTGATGACGCCCGTCCTGCGCAAGGTGATCTCGGCGGTGCTGATCCTGGCGATCTGCGCGCCGATGGTGGCCGGTCAGCTCTTTACGGATTCCGTATATCTCCCGCCCGTCAATGGGAACGCCGGCATTATCATGAACGAACTCCAACCCAACAACGTCGTATTGGTGGCCTTCGAATACGACGCCTCGGCGGCGCCGGAAATAGAAACCGGGGCGACCGTCCTGCTGCAGCATCTGGGCCGGAAGGGCGTCCCGACGGTGTTCATCTCCACCCAGCCCAACGGCACGACCCTGGGCAACGGACTGATCGAGATCAGCGGAAAAATGGGAATATCCATCCCGGAACCGGCGGCCGATTTCGGATATATCCCCGGCGGCGCCAACGGGCTGCGCCGCTTGAGCGGCAATCTGCAGGATGTCATCCACGATCCGGCCGTGCCGTGGGATGAAGGCCCGCTGGCATCCATCCGCACCCTTGCCGATTTTCAGATGATCCTGCTCCTTGCCGACAGCCCGCAATCGGTCCGGGATTGGGTTGAGCAAGTGCATACCGCGGTGCCGGATGTATACATCATCGCCATGGTCAGCAACGCCTCGGACGCACTGGTTTTCCCGTACACGCAGGGATCCGACCCGGCCATCCAAGGCTTGGTTACGGGCTATGCGGGGGCACAGGCATACCGGGTTAATTTTTTGCCGGACGCGCCGGTGGACGAATGGAACGCCGTGCGCTGGCAGTCCTTCGGCAGCGGCACCCTCGCCCTGTTCCTGACCCTTCTGGCGGGGATCATCGGATCGCTGGCCATACGGTTTGTCGGCAGGGACAGAAAGGGGACCGGATGAGCGACGGCGCGGTGATCGGCGGGATGGCGCTGGGTTTCTTCTTCACCATCGCGATCCTCTCCTACCTCCTGTTCGACGACAACCTGCTGTTCCGGCTGGGGGCCTACTGCCTGGTGGGCGTCTCGGCCGGTTACTTGATGGCCGTCATGCTGAGCTCCGTGGTGGTGGATCAGTACATCTCCCCGCTGACGGCGGATTGGAAGCATAATATCCCGACCATCCTCCTGCTCCTGGTGCTGACCGTCTTGTTGGGCATGCGGTTGGATCCGCGCGGCTCCTCGCTGGCGTTTCTTCCGCTGGCCTTCCTGGTGGGCGTGGGCGCCGCGGTCGTCGTCGGCGGCTCGCTGACCGGAACCTTTATTCCGCAACTTTGGACCGCCGCGGAGCCGAGTCTGCTTCCGCTGAACGAAAAGGGGGGCCTCGATTTCTCGACGATGCTCGAAAATTGGTTCGTCCTGCTTGGCACGCTGACCACCCTGGCCTACTTCCACTTCGGCGCCCGTCCGCGGGGCGGCGCCGCACCCGTTCTCCCGCCCGTCATCGCCCAAATCGCCCAGGTGGGCAAGCTGTTCCTGGCGGTCTCCCTGGGGGCGTTGTATGCCGGGGCGCTCATCACCGGATTGACCAACCTGGTGGAGCGGGTGTACTCCGTGATCCAGATTATTGTGCTCTTCGGAAGCAGAGGATCGGGATGAGCGACCACGAAGCCCCGCCGCAGATGCCGGAGGCGGATTCGCTCCTCCTGCTGAACATCGGCACAACCCACACCCGGGCGTCGCTGATCGACATCGTCGAACGGCAATACCGGATGGTGGCCACCGCGGATTGCACCACCACGGCGGACGCCCCCTATTCCGATGTCGGCGAGGGGGTTCGGGCGGCGATGGATCAGCTGGCGAATCTCGTCGGCTGCGAATTCTTCGACGAAAGCGGAATGCTGATCGTCCCTTCCCGCGGCGGCGGATCCGGCGTGGACGCCGTGGTACTCACCCTTTCGCTGCAGGCGGACGTGCGCGCGGCCCTGGTGGGATTGCTGCCGGACATCTCCCTGCAAAGCGTGCGGAAATTGACCGAATCGGCGCCGGTGCGGGTGGTGGCGGAAATCAGCCTGGGCGACAAACGGACGGACGAGGGCCGGATGGACGCCCTCTGCCGGGCCAAGCCGGATTTGGTCCTGGTCGCGGGCGGATCGGAAGGCGGCGCGTCGGATGCGGTGCTGCGCCTGATGGAAGTGGTCGGGCTCAGCATCTACATGATGCCGCAGGAATCCAAGCCCCAGGTGCTGTACATGGGCAACAGCACCGTGGCGGAAAAGGTGCAGGAGATGCTGAAGGGCTGCCAGTGCCCGGTGACCGTCGCCCGCAACATCCGTCCGTCGGTGGACAGGGAGGATCTCGATCCGGGCCGGGTGGCGTTGAACGAGATGACCGCTCAAATCCTCCGCGCCCGGCTGGGCGGGATTGAAGGATTGCTGGCCTGGACGGGGGGCGAACTGACCCCGTCGCCGCTCGGCCTGGGAACGGTCATCCAGCTGCTGGGGCGCAGCGCGCCGCCCAAGAAGGGCGCCATCGGCGTCTCGGTGGGATCCGGCTCGACGATCCTGGCCGCCGGGTTCTCGGATACGATGGAACTTTCGGTGCGGCCGGATCTCAACCTGGGACGGAATGCGCCGCTCCTGCTTAAGCGGACCGCTTGGCGCGATATTGCCCGCTGGCTGCCCTTCGACAGTTCGGAATCCGCCCTCACCAACTACCTGCACAACAAGAGCCTGTTTCCGCATACCGTTCCGGCTTCGCCGGAGGACCTGCGGATCGAAATGGCGGTTGTCCGCGAGATGATCCGCGCCGCGGTGCGAACCGCTTTGCCCTCCTGGCGGGTTCCCTTTACCTGGCCGTGGGCCGGATTGCTGCCGCCGGTCGGGTGCATCATCGGGTCCGGATCGGCCCTTGCCAACGTTCCCAAACCGGGATACGCGGCGCTGCTGCTGCTCGACGCGCTGCAACCGGCGGGCGTGACGAATTTAATCCTCGACGCCCAGAATATGATCTGCGCGCTGGGCGCGGCGGGAAGGATCAACCCGCTGGCGGTGGTGCAGGTGATGGATTCGCCGGCCTTTCCCCGGCTGGCCACCGTCATCTGTCCGGTGGGAAAATCCCATCCGGGGGATCCGGTGCTGCGCTACCGGCTGCAGTATCCGGACGGGCGCCAGATCCGCGGCGATGTGCGGTTCGGAACGATCGACGTGGCGCCGCTCCCGCTGGGCCAGAAGGCCCAGATCAACATCCAATTGCACCGCCATTTCGATTTGGGATTGGGCGGTTACGGACAGGGGGCGAACTTCCCGGTGGAAGGCGGCCTGGCGGGGCTGATCATCGACGCCCGCGGGCGGCCGCTGGCCTTTGAATCCGATCCGGCCAAGAACCGAAAACGGCAGGACGACTGGCTGACTCAGATCACGGTGTAAACGACGAAGATGGATTTGCCGAATCAGACTCACGTTTCGCTTTTGGTCGTCATCCGCCGCCCGCGGAGCCTTCCCTCGCGCGGAACGATCACCGTACGCGTCAACCAGAAGGTCTCCCCGGCCGACGTGATCGGGCGGACGACCCTGGCGCCGGCGCACTATCTGTTCGACATCGCCCATGGGTTGGGGCTGCCTCCGGAAAAAGCGGACCGGTATTTGCGGCGTGAGGTGGACGAGCGGGTGAGCGGCGGGGATATCCTGGCCGGTCCGGTCGGGTGGATGCGGCGGGTCGTGCGTGCGCCGGAGGAAGGGCGCGTGGTGCTGCAGGGCGACGGCCGCCTGCTGTACGAAGGGTTGGGCGAATCCTTCGAATTGCGGGCGGGCCTGCCGGGCACGGTGGTCGGGATGGACCCGGATATCGGAGCGACGGTCGAAACGGTGGGTGCTCTGGTGGAGGGGGTGTGGGGCAACGACCGCCAGGAATTCGGCGTGATCCGGATGACATCCAGCGGAAGCGGCGGCTTGCTGGCGTCGAGCGACCTGAACATGGACATGCGCGGGGCGATCGTCGTCGCCGGGCGGCTGGAAGACCCCAATATCTTCCGATCGCTCGTCGCGGTCCCGGTCCGCGGGGTGATCTGCGGTTCGATGCCCGCCGCGCTCATCCCGGCCGCCGTATCGTGCGCCATCCCGGTGATCGTCACCGAGGGATTCGGCCGCATCCCGATGAACAGCGCCATCTTCGAGCTGTTATCCTCCAACACGGGTCGGGAGGCAAGCCTTAACGCGCAATCGATGGATTCCTGGAAGGGGCTGCGGCCGGAGGTCATCATTCCGCTTCCGGCCGTGGGTTCGGCCGATGTGCCGGCCGAAGCCCTGCAATTGGTGGTCGGCCGGCGGGTCCGCGTGCTCCGGGATCCGTATAAGGGCCGGGAAGGATCGGTTGTCTCGCTCCCCGAGGGGCTGCAACCACTGCCCAATGGAATCCGCGTACAATGCGCGGATGTGGAATTGGGGGAAACCGGGCTGGTGCGGCTGCCGGTTGCGAATTTGGATATACTGGAGTAAGGTTGCCCCTCGGGCAATCCGGGACGAACAAGAGGAGAAGGAAACATGATCGAAGACATGGAAACGAGCGTCCCACCACCGCCGGAAGAAGGCGGAAACCGGATGTTCCTGATCGGGGCGATCATCCTGGGAGTGATCTTCATCCTCTCCCTGGTTTCCATCTTCGCCTTGTATTTCATCACCCGCGGCGGCGGAACGCCGGCGGTGCCGGAACCGCAGAAACAGACGGAAACGGCCCTGTACCTGGCCGGCGCCCAAGAAACGGTGGAAGCCGAGGGCACGCAAACCCAGGATGCCGCGGCGTCCCAGACGGCAGCGATCACGCCCACCGACACGCCGTCGCCGACGGCGACCGCCACGCAGACGCAGACGCCGGTGATCGTTGTCACCGTCGCTCCCACCGACACGCCCGCCGAACCGGATGCCACCGGCGAAGCGGGGCCGACGACGACCGAAACGTCCGCCGGGGCGACGGCCGCCGGAGCGACCGCTGAGGGCATACCCACCCTCACCCGTACCCGCACCCATACCCCGGTCGGCGCGGCGACCGCATTGCCGCAGACGGGCATCGGCGACTCGGCCGGATTGCCGATGCTGATCGTCCTGGGCGGCATTTCGATGATCGTCATTATCCTGGCCCGCCAGATACGGATCGGCCGCAACCCGCGCTGAATTCCTCCATGTTTTTCATCGCCCGGGCCGCAACGGTCCGGGCTTTTTTTTGCATATACCCGCCGAACGGTTTTTTCCGTTATAATGCGGCCCACAAAGGCGACGATGGAAACGAGTAGGCCGTCATTCCGCCGATCAGCGAGTCCGCGGGTGGTGCAAGGCGGACGCGGCGCGCGGCCGAAAATCCTTCCGGAGCCGCAGGCTGAATGGAATACCCACTAAGCCGAGCCGGTTTCGCCCACCGTTACCCGGGCGCGGGCGCACGTTGCCCGGATGAGAGTCCCCCGCAAGGGGGGAATCAGGGTGGTACCGCGGGCCGTTTCCCGTCCCTGTTCGTGGGCGGGATTATTTTTTAAAAGGAAATTCACCGCAGAGAGCGCAGAGTGTTTGTACTATATGCATCCTCTGCGCCTCTGCGGTGAGAAAAATTTTTGTGAGGGTATTATGTTCGAGACTGTCTCTGCAAAACCCGATTTCCGCAAGCAGGAAGAGGCGATCCTGAAGTTCTGGCAGGAGCGCAATATCTTCCGCCGCTCGATGGAGGAGCGCAAGGGCGGGCCCACCTATGTCCTGTTCGAGGGCCCGCCGACGGCCAACGGACGCCCGGGAGTCCATCACGTCCTGGCGCGGGCCTTCAAGGATCTCTTCCCGCGCTACCGCACGATGCGCGGATGCTACGTGCTGCGCCGCGGCGGCTGGGATACCCACGGCCTGCCGGTGGAGATCGAGGTGGAAAAGGAATTGGGCCTCGAGCACAAGCATCAGATCGAGGAATACGGCATCGCCCAGTTCAACGAGCGCTGCAAGGCCTCCGTGTTCCGTTACATCCGGGATTGGGAGCGGCTGACCGAACGGATCGCCTACTGGTGCGACCTGGAAGACGCCTACATCACCTACACCAACCCCTATATCGAATCGGTCTGGTGGATCCTCAAGCAATACTGGGACAAGAACCTCATCTACCAGGGTTTCCGAATCGTCCCCTATTGCCCGCGCTGCGGCACGCCGCTCTCCGACCACGAGGTGGCGCAGGGGTACCGCGAGAACACGCCCGATCCGTCGGTGTTCGTCCGCTTCCCGCTCAAAAAAGATCCCAAGACCGCCTTCCTGGTGTGGACCACCACACCCTGGACTCTGCCCGCCAACGTGGCGGTGGCGGTCCATCCCGATGTGATGTACGCCAAGGTGGAACGCGAGACGGCCGGCGGGGAGAAGGAATACCTGATCCTGGCCCGCGACCTGGTGAAGACGGTGTTTCCCGACGAGGATGTGAAGATCGTCGGCGATTACAAGGGCCGCGAACTCAAGGGCCGGCAATACCGGCCGCTGTTCACCTTCCTGCCGCTGGAAAAAAAGGCCCACCGGGTGGTGCTGGGCGATTTCGTCACCACCGGGGAAGGCACCGGCGTGGTCCACCAGGCCCCCGCCTTCGGCGCGGAAGACATGCAGATGGCCGTCGAAAACGACTTGCCGATGCCGATGACCGTCGATGAATCCGGGTGCTTCATCCCCCAGGTGACTCCCTGGAAGGGGATGTTCGTCAAGGACGCCGACCCGCTGATCACGGCCGACCTGAAGAGCCGGGGCCTGCTGTTGCGCAGCGGGACTTACCTGCACACTTATCCGTTCTGCTGGCGCTGCGATACGCCGCTGCTCTACTACGCCCGCAGCACCTGGTACATCCGCACCACCCAGTTCCGCGACCGGATGACCGAGTTGAACGAGACAATCAATTGGTATCCGGAACACATCCGCAGCGGGCGGTTCGGCAACTGGCTGGCCAACAACGTCGATTGGGCCCTGGGGCGCGAACGCTACTGGGGCACGCCGCTCCCGGTCTGGGAATGCGCCGACTGCCGGCACCAGGAGATGGTCGGTTCGATCCGGGAACTGACGGAAAAATCCGGCGCCAAGACGGAGGATCTCGATCTGCACCGGCCGTACGTCGACGACCTGCACTGGGAATGTCCGAAGTGCAAGGGCCAAATGAACCGCGTGCCGGAACTGATCGACTGCTGGTTCGACTCGGGGGCGATGCCGGTGGCGCAGTGGCACTACCCGTTCGAAAACGAAGAGCGGTTCAAGCAACAGTTCCCGGCCGATTTCATCAGCGAGGCGATCGATCAGACCCGCGGATGGTTCTACTCGCTGCACGCCATCAGCACCATGCTGTTCGACAGCATTTCCTACCGCAACGTCATCTGCCTGGGGCTGATGGTCGACGCGGAAGGCCGTAAGATGTCGAAGCACAAGGGCAACGTGGTCGACCCGTGGGAGGTGCTCGAAGCCCACGGCGCCGACGCCTTCCGCTGGTACCTCTACACCGCCTCGCCGCCGGGGCTGGAAAAGCGCTTCTCGGTGGACCTGGTGGGCGAGGTGATCCGCACCTTCACCCTGACGCTGTGGAACGTGTACGCGTTCTTCATCACCTACGCCGCGATCGACGGCTGGCAGCCCGACGAGGCGCTGGCCAACCTGGCGGTGCTGGGGCACCCGGCCGGCGGCCGCACGGGACGGGCCTACAACGCGCTCGACCGCTGGATCCTTTCCGAACTCCACAGCCTGGTGCGCCAGATCACCCAGGCGATGGAAACCTACGATGTGCTCGGGGCGACCCGGCCGATCGAGACGTTCGTCGGCCGGCTTTCCAACTGGTACCTGCGCCGCAGCCGCCGCCGCTTCTGGCGGTCGGGCGGGAGGGGCGCGGCGGAGGACGCCGATAAAAACGCCGCCTACGCCACGCTATACGAATGCCTGGTCACGCTGGCCCGGCTTCTGGCGCCTTCGATGCCGTACCTGGCCGAGCAGCTCTACCGCAACCTGGTGATCGGCGTCGATTCGGAGGCGCAGGAATCGGTCCATCTGGCCACCTGGCCGGAGCACGATCGCGGGATGGTGGATGAAACGTTGAATGAGGAAATGCGCCGCGTGCTGCGCTGGGCTTCCCTGGGACACGCCGCGCGCAACAAGGCCAATCGCAAGGTGCGCCAGCCGCTGGCCGAGGCCGCTTTCGCGGTCACCTCGGAAGAGGACCGGCGGATCCTCGACAAGTACGCCGAACTTCTGGCCGACGAACTGAACGTCAAGAAGGTCCGTCCGCTCGATGCCGCGGGCGAGGTGGTGGCTTACGCGCTCAATCCGCTGCCCAGCGCGCTCGGCCCCCGGTTGGGATCGCTGTTCCCGAAGGTCCGCGCCGCGCTGCTGGCCCTGGATTCGGAGGCGGCTGCTGCGCTGCTGATGGACGGAAAGCCGGTCACGGTGAACATAGACGGCAAAGATGTGGAAGCCGCTTCCGGCGAGGTGGAGGTGCGGATGACGGCCCGTGAGGGATTCGCGGTGGCCTCGGAGGGCGGGGATCTGGCGGCCCTGGCCACCGAGATCACGCCGGCCCTGGCGCGCGAGGGCCTGGCCCGCGAATTCGTCCGCCGGGTGCAGGACCTGCGCAAGACCGCCGATTTGCAGATCTCGGACCGGATCCGCGTGACCTACACCGCATCGTCCAAACTGGCCGAGGCCGTGGAATTGCACGCCGACTACATCCGCGCTGAAACGCTGGCCGTGGAACTGACCGCGGCGGCGGAGGCCAAGGGACCGCACGCCTCGGCCGACACCTTCGACGGGGAGTCGCTCGCCGTCGCGCTGGAAAA
>JBJYXS010000011.1:11571-19186 GCA_046260075.1 Anaerolineales bacterium
CTTGCGTAAACTTGGCAACTACATCCTGCTCGCCGTTCTGGCCGGGGCGGTGCTGATCTTCGATCAGGCGACCAAGGAGCTGGTGCGCACGCAACTCGAGCTGGGCGAGATCTGGATGCCGATCGATTTCATCCGCCCGCACATGCACATCGTCCGCTGGAGCAACACCGGCGCCGCCTTCGGCATGTTCCAGCAGGGCGGAATGCTGTTCACGGTGCTGGCGTTCGTCGTCTCGGCGGCGATCATCTGGTATTACCGCGATTCCCACTCGGCCTCCTGGCCGGTGCGGATCGCGCTGGGGCTCCAATTGGGCGGGGCGCTGGGCAACCTGACCGACCGCCTTGTCCACGGCACGGTGACGGACTTCATCTGGTTCGGGTTCTTTCCGGCGGTGTTCAACGTGGCCGACGGGGCGATCTCGCTCGGCGTGGCGCTGCTGGCGCTCGACATGCTGCTCGAATGGTGGAAAAGCCGCAAAGCGGCCGCGCAATCCCCGCCGTCCGCCCCCTCCGATCTTTCCCCGCCGGAGCCGGTGTGAGCGAGGAGCTTCGGTCCCTGACGGCGGACGCCGACGGGGAACGGCTGGATAAGTTCCTGGGGCGGAGCCTCGCGGAACACTCCCGCACATTTTTGCAAAAACTGATCGCAGACGGATTGGTGGCGGTGAACGGCGCCGCCGCGCGCAAGCCTGCGCTGCGCCTGGCGGCCGGCGATTCCGTGGCGGTGCGCATCCCGCCGCCCCCGCCCGCCGGCATAGCGCCGGAGCCGATCCCGCTGCGGATCGTGTTCGAAAACGCGGACGTGCTGGCCATCGACAAGCCGGCCGGGATGGTGGTCCATCCGGCGGCCGGACATCGCGAGGGGACCCTTATCGCGGCGGTGCTGGCCCGCGCGCCGGAAGTCGGCGGGGTGGGGGAAGCCGACCGGCCGGGGATCGTTCACCGGTTGGATAAGGACACCTCGGGGCTGATCCTGGTGGCCCGCAACGCCGCCGCCCAGCGCCATCTGCAAATGCAGTTCGCGGAGCGCCGGACGGAGAAAACCTACCTGGCGCTGGCGGCCGGAAAACCGCCGACTCCGGAGGGGCGGATAGAGACTCACATCGGAAGGGATCCCTCCCACCGCCAGCGGATGGCGGTGGTTCCCCCTTCCCGCGGCCGTCCGGCGGCGACGATCTATTCCACCCGCGAGCAATTAAAGGATTTCACGCTGTTGGAAGTCCATCCATTGACCGGCCGCACGCACCAGGTCCGGGTCCACCTGGCCTACATCGGCTGCCCGGTGGCGGGGGATGGAGTGTATGGGAGTCCCTTGCACATCCCCCCGAATGCCGAAGGCATTGGGGGGGACACAGGGGGGTCTGTGCGCCAGCTGCTCCACGCCTGGAAGCTGAAGATCACCCTGCCCGGCGAAGCGGAACCGCGCGAATTCGAGGCGCCGCTGCCGGAGGATTTTCAGCATTTTCTCGAATCGATATCCCCGTAGTGATTCGTTCCTCCTGCGTTTCGCAACTTTAAGAGTATGCTTATTCCCTCCACCCTGATTTTCCTGCAATCATCCGATCCGTCTTTTTTATATTAATCATTTCTCTTTCCGGGCGCCGCTGCCCTTTGGCTCGCCCGCAAGATCACCGGCATCCTCCCCAGCGCGTCGGCGGCCATGACGACGAACGCCACGAACAGCCCGGCGCGCAGCAGCCCGGAGAGCATCCCGGAGGGTTCGCCCTGCATTTCCACCAGCGGCGGGCCGAAGGCCATCGCCGCCAGAATCCCCGCACCGAACACGTCCAGCAGGAACTCGACGGCCCGGGTGGCCCGCTCCCAGCGTCCGCGGCGCAACAATAACAGATACATCAGGATCGTCAGCAGAAAATTCACGTTCCACAGCGGCAGGTAGAGCCGGAAGAATTCCAGCGAGGGCGAGAGGACCGCAAACCATTCGGCCGTGCCGCCCTCCGCCGGAACGGTCCAGCCCGCCCACCGCGGGAAGAGGTTGAGCAGCGCCAGGCCGACGACCAGGCCGGCCGTCTCGAAGGCAACGGCGCGGACGTCGAGCACCGTCCAATCCGCCGCCTCGGGAAGCGAGAGGGGATCCCAGTTCTCCGATTCGCTTGCGGGCTTTTCCTCCTCCGGAAGGAGCCGCCCGAGGACGGCGAACACCAGGGTGGTCCAGCCGAAGGTGGTCATCAGCCATTTGATGGACAGGATGAGGAAATCCGCCAGCGAGGGCAGGAACGGCTCCTCCCCGGCCGTCAGACTCACCACTGCCAGGAGCGTCACGAGCGCGGTGATGCCGGCCCCGGCCGCCAGGAGCACGGTGAGGTACAGGTCGAACACGTTGGGGCCGATGAGGCAGCGGCGGGGCGGGGCGTAGCGGGCGGCGGCCTGCTCGGGTGAACCGAACTCCCGGAGCACGGCGATCTCCCCGGCCTCCCAGGCCGCCGCATCGAGGGTCTTCTTCCCGGCCATGCGGTCGCGGAGCGAATCCCGCAGCAGCGAACCGAGCTCGGCCTCGACGTCGGCGCGGATCCTGCGCGGCAGGCGGCGGCCGACTTCCTTTGCGTAGCGGTCGATCAGGTCGAATTTCATCTCAGGATTCCTTTCGCATCAGGCGGTCCACGGCGGCATGGAGCGCTTGCCACTCTTCCCCCAGCCGGCGCAGCACCTCGCCGCCCTCCCGGCTGAGTTTGTAATACCGGCGCGGCTGGGAGCCTTCCACCGACCAGCGGCTCTCCAGCAGGCCCTGTTTTTCCAGCCGCCGCAGGAGCGGGTAGAGGGTGCCCTGCTCCACCTCCAACCCCTTTTCGGCCAGTTCGCGGCTGAGCGCATATCCGTACTGCTCGCGCTCCAAGCGGCTGAGCACGGCCAGAACGACGGCTCCGCCGCGCAGTTCGGAAAGGAGGTTGGGAAGGGGATTTGGCATATATCCTCCAGTAATGTAGATTATATATTATTGTATTATATACAGTATGTCAAGAGGGGACGGTCCGGCGGGTGGTCCGCTTCCCGACGCCCAGTATCGACTTATCCCGTTGCACAGGGTGCAATCGCTGAAAACGCCGATCCAACATGCCCTACAATGAAGGGTGGAAATCATCCCTTCGCAAGTATTCACGTAAACCTGTGGTTTTTGCCCGGCGCAGCCTGCCCTCGCAAAGCGGGGGCAGGGCATCGTATACCAGCGCGGGGCTTAAGCCCCGCGCGGAGGGATTTTTCGGCGATTTCCGTGTGGTGATTAAAGGAAAGGGTGCGGATTAATGAAAACCTGCCGGGTCTATCGAACCTGACAGGTCATCAACTGCTGCGGACCGCCTTCCGGCAGTGCCGGGAAATGTCTGCCGGCGTCCGGCTATAAATCCTTGGCCACGAAGTAGAAATCACCGCGGATCGATTCGCCGCCCGGAATGCCGTATATCACGCATACTTCCCGCGCCAGCCCGAAGACCGCCGCCACGCCCAGGCTGTTTGAATCCTCCATCGCCAGAACGGATTCCGGCGCGGACCAGCCCTCCGACTCCTCATCCTTGTTGAAAATCCACACGCCGTCGTCCCCGTCGTTCCAGCCGACGCTGACGATCGACACGGCGGCGCCGATGTCCTCCAGGAAGGCGTATGAATAGGCGATGAAATCCTCCGCCAATTGCAGCGGCTCGGACCAGGATCCATCCCAGCGCATGATGCGCGTTTCCCAGCCCTTGACGGCCATTATGAGCGAGCCGTCGCGGACGGCGTATAGGAGCACATCGTTGGAGATGTTCACATCTTCCAGCAACACGGCCGGATTGGACCAGGTCGATCCCCGGTCTCCGGAGTATCGGTAAATCAGCGCCGCCGGATCGGTGTGGCGGATCCACAGCAGGTGGTAGCCGCCGTCGGCATCGACAGCAAAGGCCGGAGAATACATATAGAGCGAATTATCGGAGATCGTCTGTTCGGCGATCCGGATCGCCTGGACTCCGGCGAAGGCGGCGATCAGGACGCCGGAGGGATCGAAGGAGACGAGGAATTCCAGTTCCGATCCGCCGATCTCGTTTTGGTGCAGCTCCCCCGGTCCCCGGCCCCGGTAGCAGACGTCGGAAAGCATGTAATCGGAACCTTCCAGGTGCCGGAAGGCGGCGCAGGCCTTCACCCCGGGCTGCACGGCGCCCCGGTATTGGTAGACGAAGCGCGGCTCCCCGGCCAGGCAGCTGGCGCAATCCGGATCGCTCCAAACGCCCTCGGGCGAGAGCGAACGGTGCATGAGCCGCCCGTGGGGCGAATCGGTTTCATCCAGCCAAAAGGCATGGATAAATCCATCGCCGTCGACGGCCAGGAAGGGTTTGGACGAATTGCCGCTGCCGTCGGAAAGGAGGAACGGTTCCCCGGGGGTGTATCGCGGGACGGTCGGGGAGGGCGTTTCCGGCGTGACGGCGGGGGCCGGCGTTTCGCTCTCCGGGACGGTTTCGGTCACCGTCGGGGTTTGAGTGGGCGGTACGGGAGTCCGGGTGGGGACGGAGAACAGCCATTCGCGGATATTGGGGACGGCCAGCAGGGTTCCGCCGCCGCCGGCCCCCAGGCACAGGCAGGCGGCCAGCGCGGCAACCGCGGCCAGCGCGGCGACCCACGGCCAGCGGCGGGGTTTCTTGCGAAGTTCATCGGTGTAGCCGGTGACGAAGGGCTTCGGCTTGCCCGGCGCCGGCGGCAGGTCGACGGTTTCCGCCCCGTGCTCGACCATTCCCGTCGGCACGCCCATCAGCGCGCGCCGCTGGCCGGTGGTGAGATCCTGGAAGTCGCGCCCGAAATCGGCCGCCTTCTGGTAGCGCTCGTCCGGCTCCTTGGCCAGCGCGCGGCTGATGATGTCGTTGGCTCCCGCCGGGAGCTGGATGGCGGTTTCGGGCACCCGCGGGGGCGGGGTGGAGAGGTGCATCATCATCATCTTCACCGGCGAATCGGCCTCGAAGGGGGCCTTGCCGGTGAGCATCTCGAACATCACGATCCCCAGGGCGTAGATGTCGGAGCGGCCGTCGACCTTCTTTTCGCCGCGGATCTGCTCGGGACTCATGTAAGCCGGCGTGCCGAGCACCATCGGGCCGGTGAGCGTGCCGCTGTGCCCCGAGAGCTGGGCGATGCCGAAATCGCCGAGGTAGGCTTCGCCGTAGGAATCGAAGAGGATGTTGGCCGGTTTGAGATCGCGGTGGACGATGCCCTTGGCATGGGCGGCATCCAGCGCCGAACCGATGCGCAGCAGGATCCTGGCCGCCTCGGCCGGGGGGATCGGACCGGCGCGGATGCGCGAGACCAGCGACCCGCCGCTCATGTGGCGCATCACCAGGAACGGCTGGCCGTCCTGCTCGCCGAAATCGTAGACCGGGACGATGGCCGGATGCTCGAGCGCGGCGATCGTGCGCGCCTCGCGCTGAAAGCGGGTGCGGAAGGAGGGATCGTGAAGCAGCTCGCGCGGCAGAACCTTGATCGCCACCTCGCGGTCGAAGTTCGGATCCCAGGCCAGGTAGACGGTGGCCATGCCGCCGCGGCCGATTTCGCCGCGGATTTCGTAGCGGGAAATTTTCTCGGGTGTCGGTTCCGGAACCGGGTTTTCGGTCATGCGCTCCTGTACCTCGCCCCTTTCCCCCCCCGGCCGCTGCCCTCGCGAAGCGGGGACATGGCGGGCAAGCTTCCCAATTATAGGAGAAATTCCAAAAAATCAGACGCGGATTTTCCGAGATCGATCGGGACGGTCCGACACCTCCCTGCCTCCCCCAATACGTGCGAGAGGAAGCATAACCAACGAAGGCTGCCGCCCGTATTTGGGGAGGATCTCCCGGTGTGAGACGACGGGAGATAAAGAGGGGTCGGTGGTATGGATGCCCGTTCGCTTGCGCGTACGGAAAACCCCGCCTTACAGATACGGCGGGATTTCGTAGGAACTCAGCCGGGAATCGCTCCGCTGGAAGTCGAAGAGGTAGACCGCGCGCCCGGGAAAGAAGTCGATGATATCGGCGTTACCCCAACTGCCCATATCGCGGACGAAGACCACCTCGCCGTCGAGCCACGGGGAATTGAGGCAGGCCAGATTGGCGAAATCGGTCCATTTGCCGGTGCGGACGAACACCAGCGCGTTGCGCAGCCCGGCGGCCGCGACCTCCGCCGGCGCTTCGCCGGTGATGCCGTAGAGTCCGCGTCCCTCGGCAAACCGGGGCTGGATCTGGAAGGCGATGCCCCAGGCCAGGAGGACCGGCAGGGCGAGGCGCACAAGGCGCTTCCGCCACTTGCCGGCGGCGAATTTCAGCAGCCCGCGCGCCGCCAGCAGCCACAGGAAAGGCATCCCTTCGGAGTAGTAGCGGCCGCCGTAGAAGGAGCCGGCCCGTGCCCAGTAAGCGAGCTGGAAGAGGATCAGCGCCAGCGGCGGGGCCATAAGCAGGAGATCGCGGCGGCTGCGCGGAGCCAGGATCAAGCCGGCCAGCAAGGGGAGCAGGACGAGCGGAATCCCGAACGGCGCCGGCCAGCCCAGCAGGGCGGTCCGGAAGGCGGCCAGGTCTAGCTTCGCGTTGGTAAAGGCCAGGACGAGCGTGTGGCCCTCGTCGCGCCCGATGCCGGGCCCGAAGCCGACCGTATCGTACGACCACCAGAGGGTGTAGGTGTTGGTGAAGGGCGATCCGGTCACCGCCCAGTTGAACAGCGGCAGCAATGCGGAAATCGCGATGCAGGTAACCATTAACGGTAGGTACGCGCGGATGAACCCGTAGGGGCGCACCCCCGCTTCGCGAGGGCAGGTCGCGCTGCGCCCCTCCTTTTTATTCCCCGTGCGCCCCTGCTTTTCATCCGCAGCCCGCCCCTGTTTTTTATTCCCCGCCGTGCGCCCTTGCCGGTTTTTCCCGATCCCCCCGATCCATCCCCACACCGCCCGCATCCCATCGACGGCCGCCAGGGCGATGAACGGCGAGGCGACCGCCAGCGCGGTCCACGGCCGGCACAACGCGGCCAGGCCGAGCGCCGACCCGGACAGCAGCGAATAGAGCGCGGCCCGTTTTTCCCCGGCGCGGCGCGCGCGCAGCAGCCCCCAGGCGAAGAAGGCCAGCAGGGCCGCGGCGGCGGGGTGGGGCAGGAGCGATCCGGAGAGGATGACGAAGGCCGGCGAGACGGCGCCCAGGGCCGCGCCCAGCACCCCGGCGTCCGCGCCGAAAAGATCGCGCCCGATCAGGTAGGTTGCCCAGAGGATGAGGGCCGAAGCCAGCGCGTTGACGATCCACGGCGCGCCGGCCAGCACGCCCAGCGCCAGCACGAGCGGGTAGCCGGGCGTGTATTTGCCGAACCAGATCCCGTTTTGGACGATGGTGAAGGGTATGAAGAACGCGTCCCGGGAGGGCGGGGCGGGCGCGGCCAGCTCGCCGCGGGCGAACACCATAGCTTGGAATAAATTCGCCTGTTCGTCCTCGAGGTGGGGCAGGGCGTCGAACACGCCGTGGGCCACCGCGGCGGATATAAGGAAGGCGGCCAGGCAGAGCAGGGCGGCCTGGAAGGATCGGCGGCGCCATATGGAGGGCGGGACCGCCGTTTGTATGGACGGTTTGCCCGGAAGGGGGTTGAGATCGGCGGTTCCACTGGATGGCGGCATGTAAGGAGAAATATTATCATTA
>JBJYXS010000012.1:0-13434 GCA_046260075.1 Anaerolineales bacterium
TGGCTGAAAGAAAATGCTATTTCCCTTTTTTATCGGAATATTTATGGCATTTAACGAGCAAATTATCGAAGTAGATATCCTCCGGCGCCACGCCTTTGCAGATGTCCATGGCATCCGGGCATCGGCCGGCGAATTTGCAGCCCTTGCGCAGATATTCCTCTTGCTCCAATTCGGAGAGGTTGATCGGCGTACTCCACCGCCTTTTCGGATCCGCATGGGGGATGGAATCGCGCAGCAGTTGCGAGTACGGATGCTTGGGATTCATCAAGACCTGTTCCACCGTTCCCATTTCCACGATGTTGCCGCGGAACATGATGGCGATGCGGTCACTGACGTAGTATGCCGTCGCCAGGTCGTGTGTGATATAGAGGATGCTTACACCCAGTTCATCCTTGAGCTGCTTGAACAAGTTGACGATCGACATGCGCAGGGAGGCATCGACCATGGAGACCGGTTCGTCGGCGATGATCAACTTCGGATCCGTCACCAGCGCCCGGGCGATCGATATGCGCTGAAGCTGTCCGCCGGAAAACTCGCTGGGATATTTGCCGGCGAATTCCTGGTAGGTCAGGCCCACCAGGCGCAGTTTCTTGTCGATCCACTCGACGGCATCCTTTTTGGTCCGGGCCAGGCGGAAATTGTGAACGGTTTCGAAGAAATACGAATCCACCGTGCGCAGCGGGTTGAACGTGCAGAACGGATCCTGGAAGATCGCCTGCACGCCCTGGGTTCTCCATACCTTTTCCCGGTGGGCCTGCGGTTTTCCGTTATGGAGGATCTTTCCGGAGGTGGGTTCTTCAAATCCGAGGACGACCTTCGCCGTGGTGGTTTTTCCGCAGCCGCTTTCGCCGGCCAGGGTGAAGATTTCCGACGGTTTGATATTAAAGTTGACATGATCCACGGCGACCAGCCTGATCCGGGCGAGGATATTGCCTTGGTAAAACTGTTTTGTCAGCTGGGTTACTTCAAGCAGCTTATCCATGCTTTCCATCTCCCATCAGCCAGCAGGCAACTTTATGGTCTTCCGCCGGGTACGTGAATTCCGGCATTCGCTGGCGGCAAATATCCATTACATGCGGGCAGCGCGGGTTGAAGGGACAGCCGTCGGGCAAATCAATCAGCGAGGGCGGGCTGCCGGGCACGCTTTCGCGGATCGATTTATCGCCGAGTTTGGGCAGCGAGTTGATCAGGAATTTGGTATAGGGGTGCAGCGGCTGGCCGAAGATCCGTTCGCAAGTCGACTCTTCCACGAATTTCCCGGCGTACATGATGCCGATCCGGTCGGCGATGTTGGCCTGCACGCCCATGTCATGCGTGACGATGATGATCGTGTTCTTCAGCTTCTTCTGGATCTCCTTCAGCATCTGGATCACGCCGCGCTGCACCACCACATCCAGCGCCGTCGTGGGTTCGTCGCCGATCATTATGCGCGGCCTCATCAGCGCCGCCAGGGCGATGGTCACCCGCTGGCGCATTCCGCCCGAAAGCTGATGGGGGTAGACATCGAGCACGTTCTTGGGCAAACCCAGATCGGCGATCTGCTGGCGGGCCAGATCGATGATTTCCTTCCGACTCCGCACGCTGACGTTGCTGGCGATGTAATTCTCGTAGGTCTTGTTCCTCGATCGGCCGATGGGAATGCGGACTTCCCGCACGAAGTGGCTGGAAATGAAATCCTCGTAGGTTTCCTTAATTTTCAAAACCGGGTTGAGCACGCTCATGCAGCCCTGCGGGATATAGGAGATGTACGCCAGCCGAAGTTTGCGGGTCGCCTCCTGGTTCAACGTGGTGACATCGACCTCATCCTTCTCGCCGAGACGGTAATAGATTTTCCCGCTGATCAGGCGCAAGGGCGGCACAAAATCATTGAACAGTGCTTTGAGCAGCGTGGTTTTTCCGCAGCCGCTTTCCCCGGCGATTCCGTAAATCTCGTTTTCGCGGATCTGCAAATTAACGTCGTTGACGGCCTTAACGATCTTCTGCTCTCCCAGCATGTCCAGGACGTAATAGCTATGGAGTTTGTCGGTACGAAGGATAAACTGACTCGTATTTGCCATGATTGCGTCTCTTCTACGTTCCCACCCGCTGGGTGCGGGTGCGCGGATCGAGATATTCGCTGATGCTGACCGAGAGCCAATACAGGGCTACGAACAGGAACACCGCAAGGATGACCGGCGTCAGGATCCACCACCAGCGGCTTAATAGGATCGCCTGGTAGGCGAGCGCCCAGTTCAGCATCGTGCCCAGGGTGGGGATGTTCATGTTCATCAGCCCGAGGATGGCGAGGGTCATCTCCAGCCCGATCGCCCAGGCCATGTTGTTGATCAGGGTCGAGAAGACCAGCGGCATGGCGAACGGCATGTATTCCTTCCATACCAGCTTCACGGTTCCGGTGCCGGAGAGAATGGCCGTCTGGGTGAACTCGCGTTCGCGCAGGCTCAGGATCAGCGAGCGGATGACGCGCGCATCCCAGGCCCACCCGAAAGCCGCCAGCAGCATCGACAAGACAAAGAGGTTCATGTACTCGCGAAGCAGCATCGACATCATCACCAGGATGAGGAACAAGGGAATGACCAGCAGGCTGTCGCTCAGGAACATCAGCGCACGGTCGGTCGTTCTGCCCGAATAGCCGGCGACCATGCCGACCAGGATGGCGATGACGCGGGAGATCAGCGCGGAGACGACCGAGACGGTCAGCGAGTTGCGGACGGCGAAAGCCGCCTGCCAGAAGACATCCTGTCCCTTGGAGTCCGTTCCCAGCCAATATTCCGACGACGGCGGCATATCGCGCGGAACCACGCCGGTCAGGGTGGGATCGTACGGGCAGAATGATGCGATGACCGAAAAGATCAGCAGAATGACCAAGACGCTGAAGCTGAGGACAAATCGGTAATCCCTGAAGAGATCGCGAAGAATTTTCACGGCAACTGTACTCCTTAGGTGTACCGCACGCGGGGATCAAACAGCGGATAGATCAGATCCAGGACCAGCATCGCCGTGGTGATACCCAGGATCGAGAAAATCGTGATGCCCATGATCAGGTTGTAATCGCCGTTGACGATCGCATTGAAGAGCAGCGTGCCCATGCCGGGATAGGAGAACACGATCTCGGTGATCAGAGCGCCGCTGAAGATCTGGCCGAGGGAAAGAGCCAAGCCGGTGATCTGGGGCAAAATCCCGTTGCGGATCACGTATTTGCCCACGATCCGGCTTTCGGTCACCCCTCCCAGCTTGGCGTATTGGACGAAGTTTTCGGAGTTGACGTTCTGCACGATCAGCTTCATGGTCTGGAAGTTGATCGCGGCGCCGAGGGTGATCATCGACAGTTCCGGCAAAAATGAATGCCAGAGGATATCTTTGATGGTGGCCCAGTTGAAGAGGAGCTTGCGGCCCAAGGCGGTGCCGCCGGCGACCGGGAACCACGGTAGGAAATAGCCGAAAACGATCAGCAGCATAAAGGCAAAAACATAATACGGCTGCGGGCGGATGAACATGGTGACGGCGTCGAGAATCCGCGACCAGCGTTTGCGGGAAAAATAACCGGCCAGCCCGCCGATGATATTGCCCAGCGTCCAGTTGATCGCCGCCGATGTGAGCAGCAGCCCGAGCGTCCACGGCATGGCCCGCGCGACCATTTCGTTGACCGTGGTCGGGAACTGGAAGAAGGAAACGCCGAAATCGCCCCGGAACAGCCTGCTCCAAAATGCTATGTACTGCTGCCACCAGGAGCCTTCCAGTCCGTACATTTCCTTCAGAGTCCGGATGGCCGAATCCATCGCCCCGGGCTCCATTTGCGCGCCGCGGGCCTGCATCACACCGATCATCGCGGCGACCGGGTCGTTGGGCAGCAGCCGGGGAATGATGAACACGGCGGTGATCCCGAGAAAGATCACCAAGAAGAATTGAATCAGCCTGGGGATGAGATAACGTTTTATGAAGGTCACCGCACATTCCTCGCAAGCATCTGTGGCAACGAACAGGTTTTATGAAGCCGGTTTGTGCGGGAAGCATACGCCCCCCGCACAAACCGGTACTTGCAACGTTCGATTAAAAGGCTGCCGGTGTTACGCTCCAGTCGGGGTCAGGAACGGCGTCTGATACTTGTACGGGCCCCAGTGCGGGTACGGCTGGGTGTAAGGATTCTCGCTGCCCGGCCAGTTGTTCCAGTAGGTCGTATCCCAGGCGAGGAAGCCGGTGTATCCGTAGGTCGGAACGCCCGGCATTTCCTTGACCAGTTCCTGCAGACCCTTGGTGCCGACCGCGATAACGGAGGCGGAATCGGCCGGATCTGTCTCGCGCAGTTCCTTGATGATGTCCATCATGGTGTCGGTGCACCAGCGCGATGGATGGCTGGGGGTCAGTTCGCCGACCGGCTTGACGTAATCCCGGTTGTAGTAGTTGAGCACCCGGTACAGGTCGGGACCGGCGCCCCACGGTTCCTGCGCCGGCCAGTTGCCCGAGACGTCGAAGTCGCCGATGCCGTTGAGGTTGGCGGCGGCGTCGGTCGGGAACAGCTCGGCGTCGATGCCGAACTTCTTCCACTCCTGGATGGCGCCCATCCCGTTGCGGAAGCTGTGGGTGGTGGTGTCGACCGAGGTCACGTACTGGATCTTCCACGGCGAGCCGTCGGGCAGATGCCACTTGCCGTCGCCGTCCTGCGTGAAGCCGTTCTTGGTCAGCAGCTTCGCGGCGACTTCAAGATCCTGCTTGTACCAGCCGAGCCCGAACGCCTGTTCGGTGAATTCCGGCGTGTCGGGGAAGACGTAGCCGCGGCCCTTGGCGTACTCGGCGATCCGCAGCGGCGCTTCGGCATCGTAGGGCGCGTAGGCTTCCCCGTCCACATCGATGGTGAAGCTCTTCAGCCAGTCCTGCATCGGTTCGATGTAATCCCTTGGATAGGCTCCCAGGTGCGGGATGTGGACAGGGCTGAGCGTGCCGGAGCCGTCGACGGCCGTGCCGCAGTAGGCGACGATGTCGATCGCCAGGATGAGGGCCCAGCGGACATCGACGAGGTCGTACGGAGCGCGCGCGGTGTTGAAGGTGATCCCGGTGATGCAGGGGTCGTTGTTGACCACCCACGGGAAAGTGGGCTGATAGGCGCGCGAACTCTTCGACTGGGCCAGGACCGCCTTGAGCCCGTCGGAGGACAGGTTCAGGTAGTCCGCTTCATGGGTCAGTTGGGAGAGGATCTTGGCGCCCTCGTTGCCGAAGTACTGGTAGATGATGTACTTGGGCTGGGGCTCGCCGTACATCATGCCGGCCGGGCTCTTGTCCCAGTCGTCGCGCTTCACCCAAGCGGTCCAGGATCCGTCGTCTCCGAAACTGTGCAGCTTGTAGGGGCCGCAGCCGACGAACGGATTGAACTTGAAGTTGATCTGATCGCTTTCCTTCTCGTAGATGTGCTTGGGCATGATCCACGTGCAGCCCCAGCGGTCGAGGAAGTTGGTGTGGAAACGCGAGTTGGCGATGGCCAGCTCGAAAACGACCGTATGGTCGTCCGGAGCGGAGACGGATTTGACGTTTTCCGTCATGAAGCCGTTGGCGCTCCATTGCTCGTCCGACAACAGCGTTTCGATCGTGAAGACGACATCAGCGGACGTGAAGGGCTCGCCGTCGTCCCACAGAACGCCCTGGCGCAGGGGGATTTCGCAGGTGGTGAAATCCGCGTTGTACTTCGGATCTCCGTCGGCCAGGCCGTTGACGATCTCGCCGGTGGCGAAATCGACCGACCACAGGGGTTCGTTGGCCAGGGTCTGCGTGCCGCGGTCGCGGTTCTTCCAGCCCACCCACTCGTTGAAGTTGTCGGGGGAGCCGCAGCGCCCGGTCAGGATGTCGTTGATGATGGTTTCACTGCGGGGGAAGGTGCCCAGCACGTCGGCCATGTCCAGTTTTTGGACGGTGGGCGTGACCTCTTTGATGACTTCCTGGGTCTGAACAACCGTTACTTCTCCGGGTTCACCCGATTTTCCGCAGGATACAAGCACCGCGCCGCCGGTGCTGGCGGTGAGTATCTTCATGAATTTTCGGCGATCAATTTTTTTTGCCATTTCTTCCTCCGGGGTTTTATGAACGGTTTGCACGATGTCTTACGGTATCACATGCAGGGTGAAAAAATTTTATCTGCGATAGGCCTCCTCCTTTTTTTTTCTGGCTTTTCGTTCCTTTGTGCACCGGGTGTGTGCCGGACGATTCGTACGGCGTCTGTCACGGCGCAGATGTGCACGAATCCCTGATAACCAGCCGGGTCGGATGTCGATACAACGGACTGTCTCCGGCGGGGTTCTTCGGAAGGGTCTCTCCTTTTACCATCGTAGCCAGCATTTCCGTCGCCATGACACCCATCTTCTCGATGAATTGGTCGATGGTGGTCAATGGAGGCTTAAGGTATGCTGATTCGTAAATATTGTCAAATCCGATCACCGACAGGTCGTCGGGGATCCGCAAGCCCAATTCCCCGGCGACTTGGTAGACGCCCATGGCCGACATGTCATTTGCCGCGAATATGGCCGTCGGAGGTTCGGGAAGCGCCAGGAGCCTGCGGGTGCATGCCGCCGCCGTATCCGCCGTGTAGTCGCCGGTCTGGATCCATTCTTCGCGCAACGGAATGCCCGCCTCCGCCAAACCGTCCCGGTAACCCTGCAGGCGCTGCTTCGCGCTGGCCAGTTCCATCCTTCCGGAAATATGGCCGATTCGGCGGTGGCTCAAGCCGGTTAAGTAGCGCATCGCGTCCATCGCGCCTTCCCGGTTGGTTGCGATGATCGAGGGGTAATCGGGGGTTTCTGAATTCGGGTCGATAATGACTAATGGGGCATGGGTAGTGAACTGAGTGGCCGTCGGCGTTACCATGATCGCCCCATCGGTGATGCCGCCGTTTAACAGCGCCACAGAGGAGCGTTCACGCTGAGCGATATTCTCGCTGTTCATATTCCCACTGGTGAAGATGACCAAGTCCGTTTCAAGTTCGGCAATCGCCCGGCTCACGCCGCGCAAGACCTCCTGGGAGTAATGCAAGGCCACATTCGGCATGATCAGGCCGAGTACGTTGGTCCTGCGGCTGCGCATCCCGCGCGCAGCCAAGCTGGATGCATAGCCCAAATCCTGGACGACGGCCAGCACCTTTTTAACAGTCTCTTCAGAGATATCATCCTTACCGTTTAAGACCCGCGAAACGGTGGAAACCGAAACGCCGGCCTCCCTGGCCACATCCCGAATGGTAACTGCCTTTGTATTTCTTATTATGGCGACCTTGGGCTTCATTTTCGGTAATGTTACCGGAAACGTTATAGTTAATCTTACTTCAAACCCGACCAATGTCAATACGGATATCTGCAGGCCTGTCGGAAATCCTCTACACACTTCCAGGGCTTTGATTGAAAAATACAAAAAAATAGAGGAAATGTATAAAAGGATGAAGATTGGTTCACTTTCCTATGAATATATATCAAAGTAGATAATATTTGTCTGTTTATTTTTCCGATTCCTACCCATCGATCCGATATACAAGAAAAGGAGAAGAAGAAAGCCCGGCAATGGCGATATCCGCCAAGTGCCGCAGCGGCGATATGGAAACGGGTTGACTTCGCAAGCGAAGGTTACCTCTGATCGTTATTTGGAACTTCTTTGTGGGACCGCGGGAAGAAAGAATCGGCGATGCCAAGCCACACCGGCCGCTATGCTCCTTCATCTGCCTCATCGTACATCTAACGCATACCCTTCTGTGCCATGGCGGACTCCCCTTCTCCCGGCTCGCCGTATCCGCACCGCCGATCGGCGTTCATCGCCGGCTCGGCGGGCCGGCCTTCCACCGCAACAAGGGAACGTAATGTTCGCTTGTTGCGGGAGACACCAACAGGGGATTTGGGGTATTATGTATCCACAGTGATTCATTTCGGGAGGAATGCTGCATGGAAAAAAAAGCGAAATTCCACGGCCCGGCGTTCGCCGGTTTGGAAACCACCGAGCAGTTGAGTGATGCACAGATCGATGCCCGGGCGCGGGAGCTGTTGGGGCAGCTCACGCTGGATGAGAAAATCCAAATGATGTCCGGCGATAAGCCGTTCTGGCCGGGCATCGCCGACATGCTGCTGGGGGGCGGCTACGCCGACCACCCTTGGGTGGCGGGGGCCGTGCCGCGGCTGGGAATTCCCGGCGTGCGCTTCGCCGACGGCCCGCGCGGCGTGATCATGGACGGCGGCACAACGTTCCCGGTCTCCATGGGCCGCGGCGCCTCCTTCGATCCCGGATTGGAAGAACGGATAGGCGACGTGATCGGGCGCGAGCTCCGCGCAATGGGCGGGAATTTCTTCGGCGGGGTGTGCATCAATTTGCTGCGGCACCCGGCCTGGGGCCGCGCGCAGGAAACCTACGGCGAGGATCCCATTCATTTGGGCGAGTTCGGGGCCGCCCTGGTGCGCGGCGTCCAGCGGCACGTGATGGCCTGCGCCAAACACTATGCGTTGAATTCCATGGAAAACGTCCGCCACCGCGTGAACGTGACCGTCGCGCCCCGCCCGCTTCACGAAATCTACCTGCGCCACTTCCATCGCGCCGTGGAGCAAGGCGTCGCTTCGATCATGAGCGCATACAACAGCGTCAACGGCGAATGGTGCGGGCAGAACGAAATATTGCTCACCCGGATCCTCAAACAGCAATGGGGATTTGCGGGCTTTGTGATGACCGACTTCATGTTCGGGATGCGCGATTCCAAGAAAGCGGCGCTGGCCGGACAGGATGTCGAGATGCCCTTCGCGATGATCCACGACCAGCACCTTAAAAAATTGGTGGAAAACGGGGAGGTGCCGACCGAACGAATCGATGATGCGGCGCTGCGCGTGCTGCGCCAGCAGATCCGTTTTGCCCAGGGCCGCGACCCGGCCGAGTATCCCCTGGAAACCGTCGGCTGCGAAGCGCACCGGGCGCTCGCCCGGGAGGCGGCGGAAAAAGCCATCGTCCTGTTGAAAAACGACGACAATTTGCTGCCGCTGAAAAAGGTGAAGAAGCTGGCGGTGATCGGAGAACTGGCCGGCATAGAAAACACCGGCGACGGCGGCTCTTCCAACACCCGCCCGCCCTACGTCGTCACCCCGCTCGAGGGTTTGCTGGAAGAGCTGGAAGGCCGGGCGGACATCATCTACGACAAAGGAAATGACATCGACCGGGCGGCCCAAGTCGCCCGCGATGCGGATGCGGTGGTGATCGTCGCCGGTTACACGCACCTGGATGAAGGCGAGTTCACCGCACCCGATTCGGTCGCCGATTTGGCGGAATATTTCCCCCCGCCTTCCCGCGATGAATTCGTCATCGCCAAGTCGCTGATGGCGTTTTATGGCCCGACGAAAGTCGAAGGCAATCCCGTGCCGCCGGGCGGGGACCGCAGATTGCTGACCTTGCGCCCCGAGGACGAAGCGCTGATCCAGGCGGTGGCCGCAGCCAATCCGCGCACGGTGGTGGCCATGATGGGAGGCAGCGCGATCATCACCGAGAACTGGCGCGAACAGGTTCCGGCGATTTTGATGTTATGGTACCCCGGGATGGAAGGCGGACACGCCTTTGCGGATATCCTGTTGGGAAAGGTCAACCCCAGCGGCAAGCTGCCCTGCGTGTTCGCCGCCCGGTCCGAAGACCTTCCCTTTTTCGACATAGACGCGCGGGAGATCACATACGATATGTGGCACGGCTACCGCAAGCTGGAACGCGATGGAAACGCCCCCGCCTTCCCCTTCGGCTTCGGGTTGAGCTACACCACCTTTGCGTTGGACAAGCTGCGGCTTTCAATGGAGCCGCCGGCCGCGGACGGCATCCTTTCCGCCACACTGGATGTGACCAATACCGGACCGGTGGCCGGAGACACCGTTGTTCAGGCGTATGTGTCCGTGCCGGACTCGCGGGTGGAACGCGCGCCCAAGGAGTTGAAGGCTTTTCGGCGGATCGGGCTGAAACCGGGCGAGACCAAAACCATCCGGATGGATATCCCGGTGAAAGACCTCGCCTACTATGACGAAACATCGGGCTGGACGGTGGAACCCACCCGGTACACGTTGACCGTCGGCCAGCATTCACTGGACGACCGGGCGCTGCAGGCGGAATTCACGGTCTCCTGAAGGGAGATCCCAGCCCACAAGCCTGCGTTCCAGCGGCTTCCCCGCCCCCGCCAAAACCGTTTCCATTTGATTCGGGAGATGGGCCGGGACGGGGAAGCCGCCGCACTAAGGGATTGGGAACCTCGAAAAAAACCATTACCGGGAACCGATCGTATTATATTTTTTAATTTACCGCGGGCGCAGGCAATCCCACGGCGGTTTACATCGCATTTCTTTTAATTCTCGCCCGTTTTCCGTTCCAGGTTTTCCTTCGCGCTTAGATATGCGGCATTGATCAGCTTCATTTTCCGCTCCGCAATCTCGCGGTACTCCGGCGCCAACCCGGCGATCCTATCCGGATGATACATTTTTACGATTTTCCGATACGCCGAAGACAACTCATCCCGGGTGGCGTTTTTTTCGACGTGCAGGATTTCGTACGGATCCTGATGCTGATCCTCCGCGGATCCTGCTTCTTGTTTACCTTTCTTGCCGCCCTTTCCGGATGATTCCGCCGGATAGCCTCTCCGTTTTTTTTCAGTGATCCTTTTAATTAACAGGGCGTAATAGATTACCGCCAAAATAATTAGGATCTCATATATCCCGATTTCCATAGGCTTGCTTGCGCCTTCGCTTTCGAATGAGCGATGATACGTATCCTACGGTTTGATAAGAATCCGGCACTTCAGTACGGCCCCACATCCCGCGATCCGCCCCTCTCCGCGTGATATTCCCCGCCGGGGGTCGGAGGACGCCGATTTTGGCGCCGGATCGGCACAGCCGGCCATGCCGACCCGCGTCAGCGTTTCCGGTTCTTCCCTTTTCTCCCCTTTTCAATCTTGGCCCACGTATCGCGGAGCGAGACCGTCCGGTTGAATACCGGTTTGCCCGGGGCGCCGTCCGGATCGGCGCAGAAATACCCGTTGCGTTCGAATTGGTAGGTGCAGCCGGGTTGGGCGCCGGCCAGATCCGGTTCGAGCATGCACCCGGCCAGCACTTCGAGCGACCGGGGGTTGATGATCCCCTCGATGTCTTCCCCCGTATCCGGCTGCTCGACGGTGAACAGCTGATCGTACAGGCGGATTTCCGCCGGCACGGCGTGCTGTGCAGAGACCCAATGAATGGTGGATTTCACCTTCCGCCCGTCGGGCGCGTCGCCGCCGCGGGTCGCCGGATCGTAGGTGCAATGCGCTTCCACGACGGCTCCCGATACCGGGTCCTTGATCACTTGCGTGCACCGGACCAGATAGGCGTACCGCAGCCGGATCTCGTTGCCGGGGAACAAACGGTAGTATTTCGGGGGCGGCGGATCGCGGACGTCATCCTGTTCGATGTACAGTTCCCGGGAAAACGGAACTTTGCGCGTTCCGGCGGATGGATCTTCGGGATTGTTGACCGCCTCCATCTCTTCCACTTGTTCCGCGGGGTAGTTATCGATCACCAATTTGATCGGCCGCAGCACCGCCATGCGGCGCAGCGACCGCCGGTTCAGGTCGTCGCGGATGGCCGCTTCGAACACGCTCATATCGACCCAACTGTCGTTCTTGGTCTCGCCGATCGAGCGGACGAAGGCCAGGATCGCCTCCGGGGTGACGCCGCGACGGCGCAATCCGCGCAGGGTGGTCAGCCGGGGATCGTCCCAGCCGCGCACGATTCCCTCTTCCACCAGGCGCCGCACCTTGCGCTTGCTCATCATCGTATGGGTAACATTCAGCCGAGAGAACTCAATCTGCCGCGTCTTGAACTCGCCCAGCTGCTCCAGAAACCATTCGTACAACGGCCGGTGGATGATGTATTCCTGGGAACACAGCGAGTGCGTGATTCCCTCCATGGAATCGTTCTGGCCGTGCGACCAGTCGTACATCGGGTAGATGTTCCACGCCTCTCCGGTGCGGTGATGCGGGGCATGGAGAATGCGGTACATCACCGGATCGCGCATCACGAGGTTGGGATGGGCCATGTCGATCTTGGCCCGCAGGACGCGGCTCCCCTCCGGAAACTCTCCCCGCTTCATGCGTTCCAGCAGATCGAGGTTTTCCGCCGCCGGCCGATCCCTATAGGGAGAGTTTGTGCCGGGTTCGGTCAGCGTTCCGCGCGCAGCACTGACTTCTTCGGGGGACTGGTCATCGACGTAGGCCAGCCCTTTTTCCACCAAGCGGACCGCCCATTCGTACAGGCGGTCGAAATAATCGGAGGCATAGGTTTCCTTGACCCAACGGATGCCCAGCCATTCGATATCCTCCTTGATGGCCTTGACGAACTCGACTTCCTCCTTGGCGGGGTTGGTGTCGTCGAAGCGCAGATATAATTCTCCCCCGAAGGTCCGGGCGGTGTTGTAATCGATCCAGAAGGCCTTCACATGTCCGATATGCAGGTATCCGTTCGGTTCGGGCGGCAACCGCGTGCGTACGTATTGAAAACGTCCGGCCTTCAGATCCGCTTCGACCTCCCGGAGAATGAAATCCCCCGCTTGCGGTGCATTGCTGTCGGTCATTTTTCCATTCCTTGCCCTTCTCGGCACCGATCGGTCACGGTGTGTGCGGGAAAACCGGAACCGGAACAATGCGAAAAGGCTGCGAATTTCGCCGGATTATAACAAAGCCATGGTATAATCCCGCCGCTGTCCGCTGGGGATTCGTCTAGTGGTAGGACAGCAGACTCTGGATCTGTATGCCGAGGTTCGAATCCTCGATCCCCAGCCAAAAGAAGCGGCCGGATGGTGATCCGGCCGTTTTATTTTTCCAGACGGGTGCCCTCGACGGTTTCCCCCAGAAGCGCTCGGCGGACGTTTTCCGCCGATTGGCCGGAAAAAACCAACACTTCCAGATTCTCTTCCGTACGGACCAGTTCCAGCATTTCCCGGATCTTGGTGAGCATCCCGCCGGTGACATCGGTGTCCGCCGAACCCGCCAGGGAACTTCGGATGCCCTCCTCCTCGCCGACCCGGATGCGGTGCAACAACGAAGTCCGCGCCGGGAAATCGGCGTATACACCGCGTTCGATTCCGGCCAGGAGGATCTTCTGCGGATGGAGTGTCCGCGCAAGGCAAGCAAATATCGCCTCGGTCGAGGCGATCCCGCCGCCGCGCGTCCGGTCGAACACCGCATCGCCGTACACCACCGGGACCAAGCCGGCCGCGAGGGCTGCGGCCACCGGTTCGGCGGAGAACGTCTTCAGTTCTCCATCCTCCAAAATCGCGGCCGACGACGGCGCAATGCGCACCGCCGGCACATTCGCCAGAACCAGGCAATCCATTACCATCCGGTTCAGGAGATCGGCGGCCGCCCATACGGCGGCAAATCCGCGCCACTCCTCGGCGGTGCGCACGCCGCCGGCGGTGCCGAATTGCTGCGCG
>JBJYXS010000013.1:0-1857 GCA_046260075.1 Anaerolineales bacterium
AACCCGCTCGGGGGTGACGAATAAGCTCATTGGGGGCGGCGACCACAACCCACCCCGTCCACCCTACACCTTCGATTTCCGCCAACCGGCGGCTACCGCTTCGGCATCGCTGCAGAACCAGCGCTCCCCTTTTTCCGGATCGATCACCGTCTGCTCGTAGTATTTGCCGCCCGGTACGTGGTAGATCTTCTCCCCCTCGGCGTTGATGTTGCCCTTGATCAGGCAGCCGGGCGGCGGCGTCACGCATCCCCCGGCGCAGCCCGGTCCCGTGCGCGTCAGGAACGTCGGCGACCCCGTCCAGCCCCACAATCCAAGCCGTTCGAGCCGCGCGGCCTCCTCGGCCGCCCGGAACTCCGCCGCACAAGCGGTATCGGGCGGGTAGAACCCCGCCCAGGCCCGGCCGGTCCGCACCAGCTCATGGTTCACAAACACGCCGTCGGCGAAGACGTAGCGCAGCAGCCGGCCGTACCGGTCGGCTTCCGAAAGGTCGCGGACCATCTCGATCGTTTTTCCTTCCACCAGCGCCCGGTTGGCCTCGGCCGCATCCTCGCCCGGCTCCCCGGCCGCCAATTCGGGGGCGTCGATCCCGATGTACCGCACCCGGAACGGAACGCCGCCCACTTCCACGCCGATCGAATCGCCGTCGGTGACGTGCGTCACCACCGCCTGCACGCGCGGCGCATCCGCGCGGACGCATGAACCCGCCGTCGGACTTTGCCCGTACGATATCGTCGCCGTCCGGACGGCGCTACTTGTGGCCGTCGCATCCGGGCCGGTTTCCAATCCGTCCGCGCGGGAGGAGCCTGTCCCCGCCCCGCATCCGGCGGCGAGCAGGAAGAGGATCGGTATTATCGATCGGAAAGTGCAACAAGCGCGCATGGGGTCCCCCTTGAAAGGTGTTGGGAGGATTGTACCGCTTCGGCCGGCGATTTGCACGGTGAACCGGACGGCATCGGCATTCTTACCCGTAGCAGACTATAATGCCTGCGCTTATGAGCTATCTTCCACCGCGCCGGGCCGGATCCGGCCCGCTGCAGATCGTACTGCTCCTGGCGGCCGGCGCCGCGATCGGCCTGGGCGCGGCTTGTTTCGCGTTCGCCCCGCGGATCGTCTCCGTTTCGCCCGCTTCCGATTCCCGAACGGGGTCCTTCGCCGCAATCGAGATCCGTTTCAGCGTCCCGATGGGCCGGGAGTGCGCCGCGGATCATTTCTCCGTTGAGCCGGCGGTGGAGGGCGAACTGACCGTCGAAGAGTCCCTGCTGCGGTTCGCGCCGTCCGATCCGTGGCCCGAGGGAGCGACGGTCCGCGCATCCATCCGGTCCGGAGCCTGCAGCGCGCGCGGCCTGCCGCTGTGGACCGGGCGCACGTGGAGCTTTTCGCCCTCCCTCGTGCGAATCGCCTATATCCCGATCGGTGAAACGGAAACCTCCCTGATGGGTGTCGCAATCGACGGCGGCGAGCCCGTTGTGCTGGCCCGATCGGATTCGCCCATCCGCAACTTCGACGTGTCGCCGCGCGGCGATTTTGCGGTCTTCTCCACCGCCGCTGCCGCCGCGCCGGGCGACCTCTGGATCTCCCGCCTCGACGGCGAGCCGGCGGACCGGCTGCTGGATTGCGGCGTCGATTCCTGCCGGGATCCGGCCGTTTCGCCGGATGGTTCGCGGGTCGCATTCGTCCGCCGGGACACGGTCTCAGATCCGGCCGGCCCGACGCGGATCGAGTGGCTGGAAACGGCCACCGGCGTCGTCCACCCCGTCTCCCCCGAGGGCAACAACCCCGTCTGGTCGCCGCAGGGCTGGCTTTCCTATTACGATCCGGCCCGCCTGTTCACCGTCGTCGATGACCTGGCCGGCGGCC
>JBJYXS010000014.1:0-5544 GCA_046260075.1 Anaerolineales bacterium
GCCCGGTCGCCACGCTCCCGGTGCGCGAAACCCCGCCCCTGCCCACCGTCTCCTTTATTGTGCGCAACGGGGTTTACATCGACCTGGTCGATGTCTACATCCGCCCGGCCGGCGGCTCCTCCTGGGGAGCGGACCGGCTGACGAGCCCGTCGATTTGCATCGGCCTTGAAGCCTCGATATCCATAACCGCCGGTTACTACGACGTGCGCGTCCTCGATATCTACGGCCACGCGATGTACGAGGAATACAACCGGGCCATCGGCGCCGACGCCAATTACCGGACCCTCGAGGTGGCGCCCGACGTGGGATTCACCCTCCAGAACGGATACCCGTTCGACGTCTGCAAGTTGGAAATCATGCCGCCGGGCGGCTCCTGGCAGAAGCTGTACGACGTCGCCGACGGCGGCGGCGTGTTCACCATGGGCACTACGCGCGATTTCACCCATCGCGCCGGGAACTACCAAATGAGGGTCACGAACTGCTGCGCCACCTCCCTGCTCGCCGGCCTGTACATCTATCCGGGAATGCCCACGGTCGTGATGATCTAGTCCGGCGGACAAAAACGACCATGGACGATGCCTGCCCCTGAGTGTCTTTATCGGGGGGACCATAGACCATGGACCATGGAACAGTGAACTCGGCGATGATTTCATGAAGTTATAACGGTCCATAAACGAACACCGGGCGGTTTGGAAATCCGCCCGGTGTGTATTACCGGATACGAATGCTTGTGGAACCCCCTTCGCAGTGTTCACTGTGCAATAGTCCATTGTCCACGGTCCATCGTCGGTTGTTCGATGGTCGACAGTCGATCGTCGATGCCTGCCCCCGAGTGTCTTTATCGGGGGGTCGACCTTCACACGCTGTACTTCCTCCGCATCACCACAACCACCACAACGTACACCGCCGCCGCAGAAGCGGCCAGCACCGCGGCCGACTGCCAGACCGTTCCCGCCGGGAGATCCCCGGCGACGGACAGCCGGAACATGCGCATGATCACCGAGGTGGGGAACCAGGAGAGCGCATCCGTCAGCCACGCCGGCCACACGCCCCTGAAGAAACCTTCCAGCAAAACCGGAACGATCGAAAGCAGCAGCAGCGGGCTGGCCCAGAAGGCCGCGCTGGTCGGCGAATCCGCCAGCACGCCGATCAGCAGCCCGATCGACACGAGCAACAGCGTTCCCAGGAAGACGGTCAGGACCAGGATATCCCAGTGGACGATCATCTTCAGGTTGATCAGCGCGATCGCCGCCCCGACCGCCAGCCCGTAGATCATGCCGGCCAGCGTCTTGCCGGCCAGGATCCGGGCGTATCCGGCGGGGGAAACGGTCAGCATCTCCATCGTGCGCGATTCCTTTTCTTCCACCAGCAGCAGCGGCACGATGGCGAACCCGACCACCACCAGCATCAGGAACTGGGTCAGCAGGTTGAGCACCGGCTGGCCGCCGGTTTCCGCCGAGGGATACAGCCTCTGCTCGGCGACATCGATGCGCACGTCGGCCGAAACGGCCCGTCCGATCTCCCCGGCGAAGAAGTCCGCGGTTTCGCGCACCTTCTCCCCGGACACCCAGTGTGCGGCGTACGCCTCGAGCCGGATCTCCCCGCCGCCCGACGCCCGCGCGTCGAAGTCGGCCGGGAGGACGATCCCGATCCGGGTCCCGGTCGACTGGACGACCTCGGTTTCCATGTCGGCGCGGGATTCGGCGGCCGCCAGGTGGCCGTCGATCTCCCCGGCCGCCTCGCGAAGGACGGCCGATTTCCCTTCGTCGAACACCACCGCGGCGGGCTTGCTCCCCCAACTGACCAACGCCGGCAGCAGGCTTCCGTTGAGGGCCAGGAACACCGTCCCGATCAACACCGAGAAGATCATCCGGTTGCGGTAGGCCTCGCGCACGTCCTTGCCGGCGATCGCCGCGACGATCCGCAGCGACGCCCGCCAGCCGTCCTGCGCGGCGGCGCCGGCGCCTTCGTCCGCGGGGCGCCGCACGGGCGCCGGCGGAACGGGCAAGGCTTCGGCTTCCGGCTTCGGTTCCGGTTCGGCCTTTCCGCCCGCCTCCGCCCGGTCCCGGCGCCGCAACAGCCAGGATACGATCCCCAGTTCGCCCGCCGTCCACACCAGGATCCACCCCAGCGCCAGCAGGGGCGCGCCGAGCGCGGTCGGCTGCGCGAAGACGTAGCGCATTGCCAGGTAGACCGTTACGGAAGGGATGACGGGCAGCAGTTGCCCTACGACATCGGGGACCAGATCGCGCAGCAGGTAGATGATGACCGGCATGAACAGCGGCAGGATGATCACCCAGGCCCAAATGGAGAATTGGGCCCGCGATTCCATCGCCGTCCCGAGGATCAACCCCAACGACACGCAGAACATCGCGTAGACGGCCAGGATCGCCGCGAACAGCCCCCAGTGGACGATCAGGTTGTGGTTGACGATCACCGCCAGCACCATCACGGTTCCCGAATAGAACAGGCCGGCCAGCAGCTTTCCCGCCGCGATCTGGGTTTCGCTCGCCGGCGAGACCATCAGCACGTCGAGCGTCCGGGCCTTCTTTTCGTCGAACATCAGGTGCGGCACCAGGCTGATCCCGATCATCGTCAGCGAAAAGATCAGCGCCATCGCGGCCTGGGTGCCGGCGCCTTCGTCGTCCGTCGGTCCGTAGACGACCTCCGGATCGATCGCCACGGACACGTCCTGCCCCAAAACGGCGGCGATCCCGCCTTCCACTTCGGCTTTCAATCCGGCGACGTCTTTTTCGCTCAGCCAGTAGGCGACGATGCCGCGCAGCTCCGGCGCTTCGCCGCTTTCCGCCCGGCTGTCGAAATCCGCCGGGATGACCAGCCCCAGTTCCGGCCGGTCGCCGTGCGCCAGGCGCTTGCGCAGTTGCTCCTCGCCGGCGAAATCCGCCCGCACGTCCAATCCGGACTCCTCTTCCAGGGCCGCCGGGAGCGAGGATTCCGCCGCATCGTAGATGTAGACCATGGTCGGCGCCACGCCGCCGGTGAGCGAGGGCAGCGCGTTGTAGAAGATGATGATGAACGCCACCGAAAAGAACAGCACCAGGATGTTCTTGTTCTTCAGGCCCTGGAGGATGTCGTTCCGGGCCAGCACCCCGATGATCCGCAGATATTCCAGGAAATTTTTCATCGTTGCACCCATGATACCCTTTCTTCGATAAACGGAAACGCGCCTACCCCGTCAGGGGGGAACCGGTGAGCTTGAGGAACACGTCCTCCAGCGTCGCCTGCTCTCCGCCGTGGGCTTTCTTGAGGGCGGACGGGGCGTCCTGGGCGGCGATCCGCCCGCGGTTGAGGATGGCCACCCGCGCGCACAGACGGTCGGCCTCTTCCATGTAGTGGGTGGTCAGGAAGACCGTCGTGCCGTCCTTGGCCAGGCCGGCGACGATCGCGCGCACGTCGCGCGCCATCGCGGGGTCCAGCCCGCGGGTCGGTTCGTCGAGGAACAGCACCTTGGGGTTCGGGATCAGAGCCCGCGCGATCAACAGCCGCTGCTTCATGCCGTTCGAATAGCGCTTGATCGGTTCGCGCGCCCGGTCGGCCAGGCCGACCTGCTCGAGCACCTCGGCCGTGCGCCCCCGCGGCGCGCCGTACAGGTCGGCGATGAAGCGGAGGTTGTCGATCGCCGACATGCGCTCATAGAGGTTCTGATATTCGAAGACCACGCCGATCTGCCGCTTGAGGGCGGTCCGCTCGGCTACCACGTCGCACCCGGCCACCCGCGCGCTGCCCGCACTCGGCCGCAACTGGCCGGTCAGCATCCGGATGGTGGTCGTCTTTCCGGCCCCGTTCGGGCCGAGGAAGCCGAAGATCTCGCCCTCCGGCACGGCGATGGTGACGCCGTCGACCGCTTTTACTTTCCCGAAATTACGGCTTAGTCCCTGCGTTTCGATGGTGTTCATGGTTTTCTCCTTTTCCCCTCCTCCCCCGCAAGCTGCGCTTGCGGGGGAGGACAGAGGAGGGGGGTGTGTTATCTCAGCAACATCTCGTACAGGATGATCCCGCCCACCAGGACCACCAACCCGCCGACCGCCGCGACCGCGAGGATCAAACCCATTTTTCCGGACTCTCCCGCATCGTGCGTTTCCCCGCGGATGCGAGCGACCCGCAAGGCGATCGCGACCGCCAGACCGAAGAACGTTCCGATCGCGATCCCCAGGGGCAGGTTGTGGAGCGCCAAGCCCAGGGGTACGCCCGATCCCATAGCGACGACGAACAGGGAGGCGAATCTCGCGCCGTCACGGTTTTGCCGCTCTTCGTTGCCTTCCCGGTTGGAGTTCGATTCGATTGCCATTTTGCCTTCTCCTTTCGATTTGCCGTCCTATCCTCCTGCCCCTTGCCCCTTCCCCCTTCCCGTAGGACGGGAAGGGGGAAGGGGTTACCGGAAGTCCCTCATACACCAGAGATCTTCGAGGGGATGGGGGTTGGGACTGCATCCTCACTATAAAAAACCCGCCGATTGCCCGCAACAAAAAAGCGCCCGAAGGCGCTTTTTACAGGGTGAACGAAGCAAAACGGGGGCTGAATGGAACGCGTCAGTAGCCGAAAAAGGCCTTTAATTCGGCGGCGGCGGATTTGCTGAGCGGGATTTTCGTCCCCTCCGGATCGTCCAGACGGATGCTGAAACTGTTGCGGGTGTAGGGAATCACCTCTTTTACATGCTGCAGATTCACCAGGATGCTGCGGTGGGCGCGGAAGAAGCCGCTGCGCGAAAGCTTCCCCTCCAGCTCCGCCAGCGTGTAGGAGGCCGGCAGCCTGCCCTCCAGCGTGACCAGGAACACCCGGCCTTCGCCGGCGTCGGCGTAGAGAATCTCGGCCGGGTTGAGCAGCACGACCTTGTCTTCCAGTTTCACCGGCAGTTTGAACGACGACCGGCCGGAATCCTCCGATTCCTGCCGGGTCTCCAGCAGCCGTCCCTGCTGCAGGTTGTAGATCCGCATGCACAGCGGCGCCAGGCGGGCGGACGTGCTGGCCAGCAGCAACACGGCCGTTTTTTCCTCCGCCAGTTCGCGGACCCTCCCTTCGAGCAGGGTGATCGTCGTTTCGTCGCAACGGGCGAACAGGTCCTCCAGGATCAGCGCTTTCGGCCGGTGGAGGATGGCCCGTCCGAACGCCAGGCGCCGTTTCAGCCCCGGCGGCAGCTTGTCGGCCATCACCGATTCCTGATCCGCCAACCCGACCGATGCGAGCACCTCGTTGATCCGCTGCTTGCGCACGCCGTACAGGTCCGCCTGGAATTCGAGGTTGGCCCGCGCCGTGAGGTTCTTGTAGAGCGCGTCGTCGGAAAACACGACCCCAGAAAGCCGGCGGAATTTTCCCGAGGCCCGGGCCGGATCGAAACCGGCCAGCCGAACCTCGCCCAGCGTCGGCCGGATGCGCCCGATCAGCAGGGCGAACAGCGCGTCGCGGCCGCTGTCCTCCAGCCCGAAAACGCCGGCGATCTCGCCCGAAGCCACATTAAGTTCGGGGATATCGAGGATGGTTTTCCCGCCGATCACCTTTTGGACGCTGCGGAGTTCGATCATGGGG
>JBJYXS010000015.1:0-5875 GCA_046260075.1 Anaerolineales bacterium
GCGCACGGCCATTCCTATTCGATGGGCCCGCTGCGCAAGGTGGTCTTCCCCTATGAATACCTCTTCCGCGCGGTGACCATGCATGTGATGGTCGAGCGGATCGCCGGCGATGCGGAAGCCGACGGGCGGGCGATCGTCGATTCGCTGGCCAAGGGACGCGGCTGGGTGGCGTATGATCTTCCGAAGTCCACGCGGGGATTCCGCTTCCGGGCGGAAGGGGGAGCGGCCGGCGCCGGACCGGGCGAAGATGCGCCGTTCGAACCGGGAATGACGCTGCAGGCCGAACTCCCAGGCCGCGCCGAATGGCGGATCATCCGCGCCGGGCACGGAACGGTGGGTCGGGGAGCGGGTGTAAGGGCGTCGGTTTCCGCGCCCGGGCCCGGCGCCTACCGATTGGAAGCCCACCGGCGCTTCCGCGGCCGGACCCGCGGCTGGATTTTTACCAACCCGGTATACCTCCGCTGACACCCCATGCGTCGCCACCTGCCCCTGCGGATCTTGCGTGCTGGACGAAAACACCGTCCGCATTGCTGTCCCTTCCGGAGGAGAAACCGCGGGTGATACAATAGGCGCCGCTCCCGGGTTTTTCCCGGGGATTTCAACGATTATCCGAAGGAGAACACCATGAGGTTTTCGGCAATTGGCTGTGTGGTGCTGCTGGCCCTGTCCGTCTCCGCCTGCGGCACCGGGGAAACGCCCGCATCACCGGCAGGAACGGATCAGCCCATCGAAACGCAAATCGTCCTGACGTCCACCGCGACGGCAATTGCGACGGCAATTGCGGCGCCGACCGACACCCCATCCGGACCGCTGGGATCCATTTCGGGCAACATCCTTCCCGTGGCTCCCGACAGCGGGCCGACCGGATCCACCAAGATCGCCGCGCGCGAATTCAATACCGGATGGGTGAAAGTGATCGACATCCCCGACGGACAAACGACGTATATGATCGACGGTCTGCCGGTGGGAACCTACATCGTCCTCGGCTGGATCTATCCGGACGGCGTGGTCGGCGGATACACCAACACCGGCATTTCAACGGTTATGACCTCGAGCGAGCAATTGAAGTGCAACAACGCCTTGGTGGAGATCACCATCGGGCCCGGAGCGATGGATTTCACCGGCGCCGACATCGGATGCTGGGCGGGGGATTATTACTTCTTCCTGACGCCGATCCCGTAATGCGCCGCGTCGCCAGAACGCCAAACGCCCGGTCGATCGACCGGGCGTTTGCCATTTTCGTTGACCGCCGGGGGCGGAAACGGTTTATTCGCCCATGACTTGGACGATCAGCTCCCGCTTGCGCGGACGGATATCGAAATCCACATAGATGATCTGCTGCCACGTGCCGAGCGTCAGCCGGCCGCCGGTAAACGGGACGGTCAGCGAGGGCCCGAGCAGAGCCGCGCGCAGATGCGAGTGCCCGTTGCCGTCATCCCAGGTGGCATTGTGGGCGTATTCGCGGTCCGACGGCAGCATTTCCTCGAACATCCGCTTTAAATCCGATACACAGCCGGATTCAAACTCGATCGTCGTAAGCGAGCTGGTCGAGGACGGGCAGAAGATGGTCACCGTACCCGCGGCGAGCCCGCTGCGGCCGACGACCTCCTGCACCGCGCCGGAGATGTCGTGCACGTCGGTTCGGCCGCTGGTGGACAAACGGATCGGATAGGTTTTCACGCTCATCGGTCGCCTTTCTACAAGTCAGAAACGGATTTCCGGGCGCATGCACTTCCGGTTCGATCCGCGGCCGGATTTTGCGGATTCGCACGGGACGGGTTGTTGCCCGGGGAAATTTGCCGCATAATTTTAACCGATCGCATCCGACACGGGAAAGATGAGTGCCATGATCAGACTACGGACGTTTCCGATCGCCGCTTTGCCGATCTTCTTCCTGTTTTCGGCTTGTGGACCGGCCGCCTCACCGGAACCCACGGCAAGCCGGACCGCGCCGCTTCCGGCCAGCCCGACTCCCAGTCCGAGCGCTGTCCCGTCGGCGACGGCCACCGGCACCGCAACGCCGACCGCGACCATCGCCCTGCCCGTATATCCCCACGTCATGCTACCCGAAATCGATCGGTTGCAGAGCGTCCTCCGGACGGGCCGCCAACAGGACTTACGATGCGGTGTGTTTTCGAAAGTCGGCGACAGCCTGACGGCCAATGGAATTTTTCTTGCGCCCTTCGGAGGGAACGATTATTCGCTCGGTGAGTTCGGGTATCTTCAGGAAACCATCGACTTCTTTTCCCGCGTGGACGCCCGCGAGGGAAATTCCTTCGTTAATCCGTCGCTGGCCGCCAAATCGGGTTGGCGGGCGGAGGACGTCCTGGACCCGGCGAACGCCCCGCCCCCGTGCTCGGCGGAGGAAAGTCCGCTGGATTGCGAGTTCCGCATTATCCGCCCGGCGATTGCCGTCATCCTGTTCGGGACCAACGACGCGATGGCCCCGACCGGAAGTTTCGAAAGCAGCATGGAAAGGATCATCGCCCGCTCCGTGGCATACGGGATTCTTCCGGTCCTGACCACCCTGCCGGAGATGGTCAACCGGGATACCGGCGCTTACAGCGCGTTCGTGCGCGATCTGGCTGCCCGCTGGGATCTTCCATTGATCGACCTGGCCGCCGCTCTTCAGCCCTTGCCACATCACGGGCTGGGGCCGGACGGCATCCACCTTTCCTGGGTCGAACCGGCGGTTTTCGAACCGGAGTATCTCCAGCACGGTATGACAATGAGAAATTTATTGACCCTTCAAATGCTGGATGCCTTATGGAGGGCGTGTCCGCCGGAGGAGGGGTAAAAACCGTCATCCCCGAGTGTATTTGTCGGGGATCCAGCGTCTTTTTTCCTATTGTGACCATAGGGATTCGCTTGGCACCCGCCGCGTGCAACCTCACTGCGCGGGTACGGTGGTCTACGAAACGTCAACCAATACCGCCCGCACAATCTGACGATAGCGGTAGGTATCGCTCCACGGGTCGTATCCCAAACAAGTGACCAGCGTCAGCCACGGCGATTCCTCATGCCGGAAGGGAGTGATATCCGTCGGCAGCACTTTAGTATTGGTGCGGACTTCGTAGACGAACCGCTGGGCGCCCAACCAAAGGATCAGCTTATCGCCCCAGCGCAGGTTGCCCAAGCCGATAAACGGTCCGGTCTGCCCGTTGGGCAGGTAGACATGTGCGGTGATGACCGAGTTGCCGGGCGATCCGGGAAACGCCGTCCCCTCCAGATACCCGGCCTGATCCCAAAGCCAATTCAGATCCCATCCCTCCTCGCCCAGCGGCACTCCAACGACGGAAAGGCTCCGTCCCAGCCGCGGTATGTACAGCCGCATATCGTTCAACTGAACATACGGCGGCCCGGCCGGCGGGGCGGGAAGATCCGTTATCTTCCCGGGGGCAAAGCCGGTGTCCGGCAGCAGCGGATGGGTTACGGCGGCAGAAGCCGCAATCCGGTAGACATCGGCCGGAAAGAGCGGATCGTACCGCCGTTCGTGCGAATACGGCTGATTGAAGGCGGAGAGATATGTGGCGGGCGGAGCCGGCACATCGCCGGGCAGGCTGGTCCACTCCGCGGTTGCGGTGTTGGTAATGGTGACGCCCAGGTTGATCGGCTGGAGTTCGGCTTGGAATTCAATGACGGATTCCCCGCCCAACGGCAGGATGCTCCATTCGGCGTGCATCACCGGATTGCCGCTGACCGGATCAACGTTGGTATCGTCCAACACCGTCGGAGCGACTCCGCTGCCGGCCACAAAGGCCAGCGATCCTGGAATGTATTCGATGCCGTCCGGCAGGATATCGTCGATGACGGCGTCGTAGGCCGGCAACCCGCTTCCTGCAGTGTGGAAGATGCGGATTTGGTACGTCAGGATCGTAAACGGGGTGGCCGATGGGGAATCGACGGCTTTCTCCAACCCTACGTCCGGCTCGACGATCGTAACCGGAGAAGTCTGCCGGCTGATGGTCCCGAGGCTCCAGTCCATCCGGGCTTCGTTATACAGCTCCACCCCGCCGACATTGGCCGTGGTGTCCAGCACAACGGCACGGTACCGGATGGTGATACTTTCGGCATTGACGGCATCGGCGTTGGCAACCGTCCCGAAATCAAACGTGACCGTTGCGCCCGCATCGGCGATCAGCGGATTGCTGCCGCCGCCCGTGCCCGGAACGCAGTTCCCGGCCGCGTTCAAGCTGACGGTCGAACTGGTCAGGTCGGGGCCGCCGGTGATGGTCTCACAATCAACAAAGGCCAGGCCCGAATCCAGCGTATCGACCACGGCATACGTATCGCTGGAGGAGGGCGGAACGGTGATCACCAGCTGGTAGGTCAGGATCTCGCCGATGGTGACCTCGGGCAACGCGGTGACCGGCGCCGGGTGGCTGTCGGCGACGAGCGATTTGACCAGATCGCGGTTGGCGACCAGGGGCACGACGCTGCCGGCGGCGTAGTCGTTCAACGCGCCGCCCGGCCCGTCGGCGCCCGTGCGCTCCTCGGCGTCCGTGCCGGGCAGCGAAGTCCACACCGTGCCGGCGGTGTTGTTGATCGTGGTTCCGAAGGACGCGTTCACCGATGCAGAATATGTGATCGTCAGACTCGCTCCGAGCGGGAAGGCGTCCACGGATATGTACACCACGTTCCCGGCCGAACCGTTGACGACATTCACCAAGCCGCCGGAGGGGCTGATCGCAATCGACGCCGTATCCAGCGTGAGATCCGCCGGCAGGCTGTCGGAGATTTCGACGTCGAAGGCGTCGGCTCCGCTGGAGGGGGCATGGTCCACGACCACGGTGAAGGTGATTATCTGCCCGGGCGTGGGGTTGGGATCGTCGACCGATTTTGCGATCTGCAGCGCGGGTTCGACGACGGCCACATCCAGGCTGTCGGTGAAGGAATCCGTTCCCAGCACCAAGTTGCCGACGTTGGTCAACGGCGGCGGGGAGGCCTGATTGCCCGCTTCGTTCAACAACACCGCCTCAAAACAGATCAGGAACGAATCGTTGTTGGTGATGTTGTCGTCCACAACGGTCGCCGGCCCGAAATCGAACGCCAGGTCGGCTCCGCTGCCGCCGCCCGGGGGCGTAACAGTCAGTGTCGGCGCGGGAAGCGTTCCGTTGAAGTCCGCCGCCAAGCTGCCGCAACTGGCCGGCGGGCTGGTCTGGGTGACGAGGATCATGCTGCCGTCGACGTAGGATAGACCGTCCGGTATTTCGTCTTCTACTCGAAAACCCGGTATGGTGCCTTCCGGCAGGGTGACGATCAATCCGAAGGTGGCCACTTCCCCGATGGCGAGGTTGTTCCCGGCCGTATGGACGGCGGACGTGCTCTCCAGCGATTTGCTGAATACGGGATCGCGGACATCGAGCGTGGCGATATCCGTCAGGTCATGGTCGTTGGGGTTGCCCGCCGGTCCGTCCGAGCCGTCGCGCTCCCCGTTCCCCGTCCCCGGCAGGCCGGGTGTCGCATCCCCCGTGCCCTGCGGGCCCGGCAGCGAAGTCCAGATGACTTCCGCGTCGTTGTCGATCGCCTGTCCGGGTGTGACGGCGGCGGAGACATCCACCTGATAGGTGATGACCACCTGGCTGCCCACCGGCATGGAGGCGATCGTCAACCGAACGGTATTCCCGGCCGAGGCATTCACCACGCCGGCCGCCCCGCCGCTGGTGGAAATGGCCACCGACGCCAGGTTCAGAGTCAGGTACGTTACGGGCGGGGTATCGGCGAACTCGATATCGAAGGCGGTCGCGGTGCTGTTGGTAGGCGCGCCGCCGTCGTTGGTGATCGTTGCCGTGTACGTGACCGTATCGCCGGCGTCGACCGTCAGGCCCATGGCGGAGTGGGTTTTATCGAGCGTCAGTAACGGTTCGACCACCCG
>JBJYXS010000016.1:0-7065 GCA_046260075.1 Anaerolineales bacterium
TCGCGGGCCGTGCGCAGCACGTACGCCGCCGCGGCCCCCAAGGCCGGGAGCACCGCCCACAGCGACCCCAGGGCGAGGGGGATGGAGAGGAATTGGAGGATCATGGCGACGTACCCCGGATGGCGGACGACGCGGTAGGGCCCCTCGCGGACGGTGGCGTGGCCGCGGTCTTTCTGCCAGCGGACCGCCGCAGAGAAGAATTCGTTGATCGCCATCAGCCGGATCAGGAAGACGAACACACCCCCGAAGATCAGCAGCGCCGCGGCGGATACGGCGGGTGGAACCGCCGGCGAGACGCCCAGCCGGTGGTCGACCCCGGCCAACGGCAGCATGATCGCCAGCAGCAGGATGTTGACAACTTGCAGAAGGCGGAGATCCCAGCGTTCCGAGGTCCGGGGAACCATCAGGCGCTCCCGGGCCAGGCCGGGCCGGTTCGCGATCAGCCAAAGGTTGATGCCCAGCATGCCAAGGGCGTACACGGCCATCAGCGCCCAGGCCGACGGCCAATCGGGCGTTCCGGCCGGAAGCAGCAGCACCAGCCCGAACAGAAAGGGTAAAGACGCGCCAAGCAGGAGGGCGCGCCGCAGGAGCCGGCGCCGCTCCGGCGAAGCGGGCGTTTGGAAAATGTCGGGGGATCGGCCGCTGTTGTTCATGGCATGTTCACTGGCTGTTTTCGCCGGCGCACGGAGGCCACCGGGCTGATATATATCATACCTGCAACCTCCGTTTCCGGCGGTCCAGGGACGGCTAGAATGGGGCCGCTACCGCGGTTCGATGTGCGAATCGCGGATTTCCAGATCCGGGCGGTTTCGTTCGATCCAGTGCAAGGCGGATTGCAGCACGCGTTCGTTGTGAGCCGGGTCGGTGCTGACGACGACGACGGCGATGACGGCGGTATCGCGTGAATCCTGGCGCGCTATTTCCGCGGCCGCCAGGCCGAACCGGCTTTTTAATTTGGCCAGCAGCGGGAGAATCCGGCCGCGCTTTTCTTTGAGCGACCGGCTGCCGGGGATTCCCATCTCGAGGGTGCAGGCGGTGATGTGCATGGGGTGATTCTGCTACCGCTCGGCCATTGGGTCAAGTTACACATGCCGTCGGACGCCGCCGTTCCGGCGGATGTGCACGAAAAAACCACCGTCCCTTTCGGTATAATGGCGAAAGCGTTCGCCCGGCATCAGGCGCGCACAGGAGGAGCATGTCGACATCACAGAGCACCACGGACGCCGGACAACCCGGTCCGGATCAGGAAATCATCATTCTGGGGACGGGGCCCGCGGGATTGGCCGCGGCCGTGTATGCCGCCCGCGCGAACCGCAAGCCGCTGGTACTGGCAGGCGCGGATCCCGGCGGCCAGGTGGCCTTGACCGACAAGATCGAAAACTATCCCGGGTTCCCGGACGGCGTGCAGGGGGCGGAACTGTACGAGTTGTTCCAGAAACAAGCCGAACGGTTCGGGGCGACGGTGGATTTTTCCTCCGCCACAGCGATCGATTTCGACGTCCGCCCGTTCCGGATAACAGCCGATTCGGGCACGTACCGCACCCGGGCATTGATCGTGGCGACCGGGGCAAGCCCGCGGCGGCTGGGAATCCCCGGAGAGGACGAACTGCGCGGAAAAGGGGTTTCCTACTGCGCCACCTGCGACGGAGCCTTCTTCCGGGAAAAGAACGTTTTCGTGATCGGCGGCGGCGACAGCGCCCTGGAAGAGGGGATCTTCCTGACCCGATTCGCCTCACAGGTGACGATCGTCCACCGCCGCAATGAACTGCGGGCCGGCCACATCCTGCGCCGGCGCGCGAAGAAAAATCCCAAGGTCCGTTTTCTGCTGGAAACGGTGGCCGAGGAAATCCACGGACCGGACCGGGTCACCGGCCTGGCGGTCCGCAACGTGGTCAGCGGCAAGACGGAAACACGGGCGGCCGACGGGGTGTTCATCTTCATCGGACACGATCCGAACACATCGCTGTTCGCCGGCGCTTTGGCCATGGACGCGAAAGGTTACCTGCAGGTCGATCCGCGGATGCAGACCAGCGTCCCCGGCGTGTTCGCCGCGGGCGAGGCGGCCGACCCGGTCTTTCGCCAAGTGGCGACCTCAGCCGGTATGGGTGTGGCGGCGGCGATCTCCGCCGAACGTTGGCTGACGGAGGAAGGTTCCTGACCGAAGGGCGGCGGGGAAGCAGGACTACCGTCACTTGACACATGCTTTGGTGTATGCTATCCTTGCCAGTTGAAGGATACCAGAAGGTTCACGTTGGAAGCAGCAACAACAGTGGCTCACGGTAGACCCGTGAGCCGCTTTTTTTTCGGCTTCACAATGGAACACAGGTTGTCCGAACACCGAACGCTTTGCCAAAAGGAGGCAAATACAATGTCTGAACGTATCACCGGAACGGTCAAATGGTTCAACGGAGGGAAGGGCTACGGCTTCATTTCCCGGGAAGGCGGCGAGGACGTTTTCGTTCACTACTCCGCCATTCAGGGTGAAGGATACCGGAACCTGGAAGAAGGCCAGAAGGTCGAATTCTCCGTTGAAAAGGGACCCAAGGGTTTGCAGGCGTCCAACGTCGTCGTCGTGCAGTAAGATCGACCCTGTCAACTAAAAACCGCGCCGGGCATCGCGCCCGGCGCGGTTTTTTTATTTTCGCCTTTTGTGGTTTGGGGTTTATGAAACCGCGTTCAATACCGAGGAATGCTCGAGTCCGCCCGCAGGCTGTAGGCATCGAGCCCTCCACGCAGATACATCACCCGCTGGAATCCGCGGGCGGTCAGTTGCATCACCGCATGCAGGCTTTTAATCCCATGGTGGCAATAGACCAGAATTTCCTGTTCCGGGTCGAGTTGCTTGATCCAATCGGCGATCTGCGGGGCCGGGAGCAGCTCCGCGCCGGGCAGGCGGCAGATCGCGAATTCGTCGGGATCGCGGACGTCGATCAGGCGGGGCGTACGGCCCTGCGCGATCAAATCGCGCAGCTGTTCGGGGGTGAGGTCGCGGAACGCTTCTTCAGCCACCGAACGCCTGCAGCGGAACGGGGGTGAACAGGAGAAGGAAGAGGATCGGCCCGAGCAAAGCCAGCATCCGGTGCCGCCGGCTCAAGGGCGTAACGGCATCCAGCGGTTCGGCGTGTTTCCGGTTGAAGAAGTACAGCAACAGGGCCAGCAACCACCAACCGGTCCAGGAGACCACTCCCAAGACGACCAATCCCACGAGGATGTAAGGGAGAATCCGGTTGACGCGGTTTCCCAGCAGGACGTACAGCAGATGACCTCCGTCCAGTTGACCTACCGGGATCAGATTGATGCCGGTGACCAGCAATCCCGCCCAGGCGCCGAAGGCGATCGGATGGATGATCACGTCTGTGCCCGCCGCCGGAAAGGGGTAGCCGGTGAGGAACAGGCGCAGGCCATAAAGCACCGGCAGCTCGGTAAGTTGGGCGGGGGCGGGAAGCAGCCGGCCGAAGACCGCCAACTTGGCCAGCAGATACAAGATGGAATTGCCCTCCATTGAGAATCCCTCGCAGGGACCCAATTCGGTGGGAAGAGCCTCCACGGTGGAGAGTGCCAAACCGATCAGAAGCAATGGAAGGGCGACCAGGAACCCGGCCAGCGGACCGGCGATCCCGATCTCTGCCAGGGCGTTGCGGTTCTTGGGCGGCCTGCGCATCGAGATCACCGCCCCCAGTGTGCCGAACGGGCTGAGTAAGGGCGGCAGCGGGATGAAAAACGGCAGGGTGACCGGTGTGCGGTTCCTGCGGCCCGCTAGGTAATGGCCGAATTCGTGTGTGCCGAGGACGGCCAGGAAACTCAGCGCAAACGGCAAGCCGGCGTGCAGATGGGCCAATCCCCATTGAAGGAGGGACACCAGCATCTTCCATTGGCCGGCCGGGGATGTATCGCAGGGGATTTCGGAGGCGGGGGCCGAATACGCCGCAGCGGTGTAGATCACGGATGCCAGGGTGACCAGAAAGAGGATCAGGTTGATGCGCGGAGCGGGTCCGCCCGTCGGGGCGGCATCCTTCACCAGCAGGATCACCGTCCGGCCGTCCGCTTCGCGCAACAGGGGCGTCAGACCGAGCGGCTCGGCTTCGGCGGCGAGGAGGTCGTATGCCTCCCCGCTTTCGACAAACAGCCGCCCGCGGGCCTGAAAGACGAAGTTATCCCTGGGCCTGCCGTGGACCATCTCTTCGATGGCCATCACGCTTCTGACGATCCGCGGCAGGGCATCCGTGTCGATCGATGGGTTCATGCTCCATCCGAAAGGCGGGCGGGGCGCGGTGTTCCGCCCCCCGCCGGAAAACATCCCGGGGGCGGCGGTCTTTTTCCCGGGACGTGGATGCATTCTATCATGCCGGTAGGGGTGATACCATTCGGGCGTCCTCCAGTTCCAACGTCTGCTTCCGCTCGACCGGTAGTACGCCGAATCCGAATCCCTTCTTCTCCGAGGCGACGGCATACTGATTGTCGATCCATAGCACAAGGCCGAGCGGAGGCCGGGGCGGATGGTCGGAACGCAGCACCTCCGACCCGTCGACGATGAAGCGCACCGCGCGGCCGGTCCATTCGATGGCGTATGCGTGCCAGGCGGCGGGATCGAACGCTAAATATTTTTCTTCGGCCCGGTAGAAACACTCCGCTTGCCGGAACGCCCATCGGCGGGTGAGGGGCAGCGAAGCCATCAATACGCCGCCGGCGGCGATCGGAGCCAGGAGAAGCGGCGGGAGGGATCGGAAGGAGAGAGTCTGTGCCTTCCACCCGTTGCCGGGAACGCCGTCGACCAACGCCAGATCGTGCGGCGGCGATCCGTAGAAGAACCAGGCGCATTGCGGCGCGGCCGGCAGTTTGCGCGCAGCCCCGCCCATACCCAGCGACAGCGAGAAGGGATCGTTCCAGAATCCGAAGCCGAAGGTTCCCCGCGGATCGGTGAGTGAGGTGCGCGCGCGAATGGAAAAACGCAGAGGCGGTTTCCAGCGCAGGGCGCGGCGCGGCAAACGCTGCGTGTCGTCCAGTTGGGCGTCGGCGTAACGGCGCGTCGGCGGCAGTGCCAGCGTTGCGCGCCCGAAGAGCGGCAGCTCGCCGGAGACGGCGGAGACAGGTGCGGCGGGAGGGTGCTGCCGCACCGTACCGCCGCCGATTTCCAGCCGGGAGAGCGGGGGAGAATCGGGCGTCATTCGGGAGGAATCCTTCCACCGGAGTATAATCCATACCCTCGGAGGTTACCTTATGGAGATCACGTGGTATGGGCTTTCCTGCTTCCGTCTGATCGAGCGCGGCATGGCGTCGGTGGTGATCGATCCCTTCGACGATTCGGCCGGAAACGGGACCTTGCGGCTCAAGGCGGATATCGTCTGCGTGTCGCACGATGAACCGTTGCGCAACTGCGTCGAGGCGGTGAAGGGAGAGAAGCGCGTCATCCGCGGGCCGGGCGAGTTTGAAATCGGCGGGGTATTCATCACCGGCGTGTCGACCCGCCATGCAGCGGGCGCTTCCGGAAAGAAGAAAAAACCCGAACGCAAGGAAGCCAACACACTGTACTTGGTGGATTTCAACGGATTGACCGTGGCGCACCTGGGTGACCTGGATTACGTTCCCAATCAGCAGCAGGTTGAAAATCTGGGATCGGTGAACGTTGCCCTGGTCCCGATCGGCGGCGGCGGCGGCTTGAACGCCTCCCAGGCGGCCGAAGTCATCAGCCTGTTGGAACCGGCCCTCGTCGTGCCGATGCACTACCGCACGCCGGGACTTGCCGTCAAGCTCGATTCGCTGAACAAATTTGTTAAGGAAATGGGCCTTTCCGCACCCAAGTCCCAGGAATCGCTGAAGATCACGAAATCGGACCTCCCGGACGAAACCCACGTGGTGGTGCTGGAGCCCAAGCAAAACGCATGACCCCGGTTAAGCTGTTGATGACCTGGGATATCCTCCCCGGGCAGGCGCAGGAATATTTCGAATTCATCGTGCGCGAGTTTCTGCCGGGAATGCAGAAGCTGGGAGTGGAGCCCACGGACGCCTGGTATACCGCTTACGGCGAGGGTCCGCAGATCATGGTGGGCGGCGTGGCCCCGAGCCTGGATGCGATGGGCACGTTCCTCGCATCCCGCGAGTGGCAGGAGATTTCCGAAAAGCTGATGAATTACGTGGAAAATTTCGCGTACAAAGTGATCCGCGCCCGGAACGGGTTCCAGATGTAAACCGCCCCAAGCGCGCAAAAGAACCGGCCGCACGGATTTTGCGGAAGCTTTTTTTGCAGACGCCGGTGGGAACCTGAGCCCGGAATGACGGGGAAGACCGCTCATCGTGCGGGGGAATTCTTATCGGTAGCCCTGTTCCCGAGAACCCTTCTTGCACCAATCGCTGACGAAAGAAATATTGGCCCCCGTCGGGGGCGGAAACCTACTTTGATTTCGTTGCGTCGGAATCGGAGCCGGTTTTGGATTCCGAAGACTGCTTTGCGGAACCCGCTTCCGGGGCGCTGTCCTTCTTTTCGCCGGAACCGTTCCCCTTTTCTTTTTTCATGTTGACGCCGCCCGAAGGCGAACGGTGGTCCGTCGCGTACCAGCCGTGGCCCTTGAAGATGATCCCGGCCGGGGTGAAGACCTTGCGCAATGAGGATTTCCCGCATTTCGGACACTTCTTCAGCGGGGGGTCGGAAAAATGCTGGTGCTGGTCGAATTCTATGCCGCACGCCGTGCAGCGGTATGTGTAGACGGGCATGGTTCCTTATTCCGTCGGCTTCGAGGCTTTCGGGCGAAGCCGGTTCCAAATGGTGACGATTCGCTCCCAAACCTCATGCCGGTATTCCTTCCAGGCGTGGATCATGGCGGGGGCGGCGGAGAGCAGGATCACCACGATCAGGATCAGCAGGAAGTACTTATCCAGCACTTCCGGCGGGATCGATTGACCGAGGAAATATCCGGCCAGGGTGACCCCTACGGCCCAAAGCATGGCGCCCAAAAGGTTGAACGCCATGAAGCGGCGGTATTCCATCTCCACTGCACCGGCCACGATCGGGGCGAAGGTGCGGATGAAGGGCATGAAGCGGGCGATGGTGATTGTTTTTCCGCCGTGCTT
>JBJYXS010000017.1:0-3148 GCA_046260075.1 Anaerolineales bacterium
CGGGACCAGCTTCAGCATTTCCTCGGTGGTGCGGATGATCGTCGGCAACATCAGGATCGCCAGCGCGATCCCTCCGGCCAGGCCCGAGAAGTGGCCTTGGGCGACGACGACCAGCGCGTAGAGGAACAGGCCGATGACAATCGACGGCACGCCGGCCAGGACGTCCGTCGAAAACCGTACGGCGATCCCCAGCGGAGTGTTCGGGTAGTAGGCTGCATAAAAGGCGGCCAGCACGCCGGGCGGAATGGCGAATATGCCCGCCAGGATCACCAGCAGAATGGTGCCCTGGATGGCGTTCCATACGCCGCCGCCTTCCACGCCCGGCGGAGTCGGCAGTTGGGTGAAGAATTCCAGGGTGATGGATTTGCCTCCCTGGTAGACCACGTATCCAATGATCCAGAACAGCGGAACCAATGCCAGGGCGGTGGTCAGGCCGGTCAAGGTCAGCATGACGGCGTTCACCATCCGCCGGCCGGCGTAACCGCGGCGGGCGCGGATGAGATGGGCTGAGGCGGATTGGTCGGTCATGCGCGTCCCTCCTGCGGACTCTTGCGGGCCACCCGCCAGACGAGGAAGCGGGCCGCCATGTTCACCAGCAAAGTGACGAAAAACAGCAGGAAGCCGATTTCGATCAGCGCCTGGCTGTGCAGGGGGCTGACGGCCTCGGCGAATTCGTTGGCGATGATGCTCGACATCGTGTATCCGGGCCTCAGCAGGGAAACGGCGCTGCCGATGCTGTTGCCGATCACCATCGTCACCGCCATCGTCTCCCCCAGGGCCCGCCCCAGGCCGAGGATCACCGCGCCGAGGATCCCCGAAAGACCGTAGGGGATGAGCACTTGCGAAATCGTCTCCCATTCCGTCGCGCCCAGGGCAAAGGCGGCCTCCCGTTGCGAATGGGGGATGGCCAGGAACACATCCCGGGTCACGGCGGTGATAGTCGGAACGATCATGATGGTGAGGATCAGTGAAGCCGCCAGCCGGCTGGCACCGCTGGCCGGGATCGGGCCTTCGAACATCAGGCCGATCAGCGGCAGTGCCCCCAGCGTGCCGCCCAGGAATTTTCCAAGGGGTTCGACGATCACGGGCAGAAAGACGAAGATGCCCCACAGACCGAATACCACGCTGGGGATGGCCGCCAGTAACTCCAGCATCCATCCCAGGGGAAGCCGCAGCTTCGCAGGGCACAGCTCGGCCAGGAACACGCCGATCCCGATGCTGATCGGCACCGCCAGGAGCAGCGCCATCGCGGAAGTGATCAGCGTTCCATATATGAAGGGCCAGGCTTCAAAATGGTCGAGGACGGGATTCCAGGAGGCGTCCTCGGTCGGTGTGAGAAACGACCATCCGAACAAAGCCTGGGCATCGGTGGAATCCCGCCACAACATCCATCCGATACCCGCCAGCAACAGCGCCACACTTATTCCCATGCCGACCGTCAGCAGTTGCCATATGCGGTCCCCATGATGCAGCGCTCTGCCCGTTCGTTTCAGGAAATTCTCCAGCGCGGTCCTTGGGATCATGTGCTCTCCGTTTTCTGTAAGTGCACACGCTCTGGAGAACCCGGATCCCGGATTCTCCAGAGCGGTTTTTTGCTTGGGAGGAGTCTCGGGCCATCCGGACTACAGAACCGGATCCCCGTTGCAGGTGACTTCCCCGAGTTTCACCAGGACGATGTCGCGCACGTCCGTCGGCAGAACCGAGTAACCCAGATCCGAGGCCTGCTGCGCGGCACCGGGATCGGTCAGCGCCCAGACCAAGTACTCCAGCAGCTTTTGGGCCTTGACGCAGTCGGTCATGCTTTCCGTGTGCAGGATGATGTAGGTGTATCCGGAGATGGGCCAGGAGTCCGCTCCCGGCGCGTCCACGATGGTGGCGGTCAGCCGGTCGGAGAACCCGTCGGCGAAATCGCTCATCGCGGCGCCCAGGCTGTCAGCGCTGGCTGTCACGGTGTTGCCGGCCTTGTTGATGATCGAGGCGTAGGCCATTTTATTCGAAACGGCGTAGGAGAGTTCCACGTAGCCGATGGAGTTAGGGGTGTTGAGTACCGCCGCGGCCACGCCCTGGTTGCCCTTGCCGCCCATGCCGTTGCCGGCCTTGTCCACCGGCCACTCGATCGCGCTCGCGCCGCCCGCGGTCCATTCGGCGCTGAAGGCGGAGAGAGCCTTGGTGAAGATCTCGGTGGTTCCGGAGCCGTCCGAGCGGTGCACGGCGGTGATTGCCGCGTCGGGCAGGTAGTCCGCCAAGTCCGGATTGATGGCGAGGATCTTGTCGTCGTTCCATTTGGTGATCGTGGCGTTGTAGATGTCGACCAGGGCTTGGCGGTCGAGGACCAACGCCGGAAGCGTATCTTCGGTTTCCTTGGCCCAGCTGATGTTGTAGATGGGAACCACCGCGCCGGCCAACATCGGGTACATCTGCAGGTCCTTGCCCTCTGCGTACTGATCGTCGTTGAGCAGCGAGTCGGAGCCGGCGAAGTCCACCGTATTCTCGATGATCGCCTTCTTGCCGCCGCCGGATCCGATGCCCTGGTAATTGATCAACACGGACGGATCGACGTAGCGATACGCGAACGTCCAGGCCGAGTACACCGGGAGCGGGAAAGTGGCGCCGGCGCCGTTGATCTGCACCGATCCGGCCGGAAGCGGTTCGTCCGCGTTCGCGTCGGCCGTGGGCTCCACGACAACGGTCTGGCTGATCTCGCGGGTCACTTCCACGGTAGCCGGAGTTGCAGTGCCGCAGGCTGAAATCAGCACGGCCAGGGATATGCCGGCAACAACCAACAACATTTTCTTACTCATTCTTCCTCCTTGAAAATTTCTGGTTTTCCTAAATACTATTGCATGATGGTTAATGACCGGGGATGGCTTTGTTAACAGCTTGTTAACAACCGGATAAGAATGAATTAAATCCGCGCAACGACGCAGGGGCGCAGGGAAAAAACGGGTAGCCCCATGTTTTCTCTGCGTCCTCGCGTCTCTGCGCCTCTGCGATAAACGCACTTTTATCGAATGTCAAAGAAGTACCTAACGCAAAGGCGCAATGACGCCGGGGCGCAGGATAAAACATATACATCCTTGCGCCTTGGCGCCTCTGCGTAAAAAGCTCTTTTATAGAATGTCAAAGAAGTACCCAACGCAACGGCGCA
>JBJYXS010000017.1:3248-9437 GCA_046260075.1 Anaerolineales bacterium
CTGCGTAAAAAGCTCTTTTATAGAATGTCAAAGAAGTACCCAACGCAACGGCGCAAGGTCGCAGGGGCGCAGGGGAAAACATATACATCCTTGCGTCCTCGCGCCTTAGCGCCTCTGCGGTAAAAGTGCTTTTATCGAACGGTAAAGAAGGAATAAATAAACGCAAAGACGCAACGGCGCAGGGGCGCGGGGACAAAATAATAAACTTTACATCCTTGCGCCTCTGCGGTAAATCGCTCGCTTGCTTCTTACTTTTTATCCGGTAGAATTATCCTACACACACAAAGGGGGACACCATGAACGAAAATGAGATCAGCGGGATCATCGTTAAATCCGCCGTTGAAGTCCACCGAACGCTCGGCGGGCCGGGGCTGTTGGAATCCGTCTACGAACAAGCCCTGGAATGGGAGTTGAAAACGGCCGGGTTGCGGGTCCAACGCCAGCTGGAACTGCCCGTCCATTACAAGGGCGCAACGCTGGCCGTGCCCCTGCGATTGGACTTGGTCGTCGAACGGTTGGTGATCATTGAATGCAAGGCGACGCTGAACCACCACCCGGTCTTTGAATCGCAGTTGCTCACCTACCTCCGCATCTCCGGATTGCGCTTGGGATTGCTGGTGAATTTCGGGTTTCCCGTGGTGGTGCGGGGGATCTCCCGCGTGGTGAACGGGTTGGAGGAAGAAGAAGCGGGGAGTTGGTCTGGGATCAGTCGGCGGGGGCGATTGGCAAGGTGAAGAAGAATGTGCTGCCTTTTCCTTCCTCGCTCTCGGCCCAAATCCGCCCGCCGTGCCGTTCGACGATGTGGCGCGCGATGGAAAGCCCCAATCCGGTTCCTCCGCTGGAACGCGAGCGGTCTGTTTTGTAGAACCGTTCGAAGATCCGCGGGAGTGCGTCGGGGGAAATGCCGGCCCCGGTATCCCGGATTGAAAACGTCGTTTCCCGTTCCCCGGCCCGGGCGGATACGGTGATGCTGCCTCCGGCGGGTGTGAATTTTATGGCATTATGCAGGAGGTTCATCATCGCCTGTTCGATTTTTTCCGAGTCGGCCATAACCGGGGGAAGGTCTTCCGGGGTTTGGTTCTCCAGTGTCAGGCCGTTTCGCTCGGCCAGGGCGACCATGCGCTGCACTGCGCTGCTCCATAGGGCGGCCGGTTCGACGGCTTTCGCCGACAGCGGCAGTTCGCCGGATTCCAGCTTCGCCAATTCCAGCAGTTCGCGGAGCGTCTGATGCATCGTGTCGATCTCCGACAGCATCATCTTGAGGAACCGGTCGAAGGCGGCGGGATCCTCCGTGGCGCCGCTTTGCAGTGTCTCCGTCAGGGATTGCAGGGAGGCCAGCGGGGTGCGCAGTTCGTGCGAGATGTTGGCGATGAAGTCGCGCCGGACCGTTTCCAGCCGCTGCAGTTTGGTCAGGTCCTGAAACAGCAGCAGGATCGAGCCGCGCAGCGATTCGCCCAGTGGTGTGGCCACCGCCTGCAGCAACAAACCTTCCGGTATCCGGTCGACGGTTGTCGAGAGCGGCTTCCCGCCGTCGCGGCAATCCCGCCAGAGTTCGACCAGCTGGTGATGGCGGAAAGCCTCTGCCATGGTGGAACCCAAAGCCTTCTCCTCCGGAATGCCGAACATCCTCCGGGCGGCCGGGTTGATCAGCGCGATCTTCCCTTGGGGATCCAGGATCGCCACGCCGTCCGTCATCTGGGAGAGCACCGCCGCCAATTTTCCGCGCTCGGTCTGCAGAGATTCGAACTGCATCCGCAGGCGGCGGGTCATGATATTGAAGGCCTTAATCAACCGGCCGATTTCGTCCCGTCCGGTCGGGAGGATGGTTGTCTGCAACCGGCCGTCTGCCACCTGGTTGGCGGCCTCGGTGAGTTCCTCCAGCGGCCGGGTCGTCCACCCCGCCGCAAAGAAGGAGAGCAGCAGGGAGAGCGCTGCCGCCGCCCCCATCGCCGTCAGCAGGGTGGTCTGCAGCCGGCCGACGGCGGCGTTAACATCCGCCAACGGGACCGCCAGCCGCATAAACCCCGTCGGGGAATCCGCGTTTCCCATCGGCACGGCCACGTACAGCGTATCGATGCCGATCGTGGCGCTGTGACGGACGCTCGAACCGTACCCCTGGGAAAGCGCCTGCTGGACTTCCGGCCGGGTGAGATGGTTCTCCATCTCCGCAGCGACCGCCTCCGAATCCCCCAACACCCTGCCGTCGGAATCGATGATCGTCATCCGCAGGTCGAGGTTCTCCCCGGCGTTGTGCGCCAGAGCGTCCAACTCCAAATCGGAAGCGCCGCTTTGCCGCAGCGCCTCGACGTTGTCGGCGAGCAGACGGCATTCGGCTTCCAGGCGGTGGGTGAGCGTCTCGCGGTGGACAGTTCGCAGGAACCCGGTGAGGAAGAGCAGCAGCCCCAACAGGATCATCAGGAACAGCCCGAGTTGGGGCAGGACGAATTTCCAACGTATGCTGCGCAGGTCCGGCAGTCTCATCAGCCCTCGAAGCGGTAACCGGCGCTGCGCACGGTCACCAGGCGTACGGGATGCGCCGGATCGGGTTCGATCTTTTCCCGAAGCCAGCGCACGTGGACGTCCACCGTCCGGCTGTCGCCGGTGTATTCCCAACCCCACACCCGCTGCAGGATCTGTTCACGGGAGAGGGCCTGGCCGCGGTGCCGGGCGAAATACACCAGCAGGTCGTATTCCTTCGGCTTCAGCGGAAGTGGTTTTCCGCCGCGCAACACCTCGCTGCGGGCGATGTTAAGGGAAAGGTCGCCGCAGTGGATGGGTTCTTCCGGCGGCGGTTCTTCCGATGACCGGGAGGTCTGTTCTTCGCGCACCAACCGCACCCTCCGCAGTTGGGCTTTGATCCGCGCGATCAGTTCGCGCATGTGGAAGGGTTTGGTGACGTAATCATCCGCGCCCATCTCCAGGCCGACCACCCGGTCGATTTCGTTTTCGCGCGCCGTCAGCATGAGGATCGGAACGTTCGTCTCGGCCCGAAGCTTGCGGCAGACTTCGAATCCGTCGATTCCGGGCAGCATGATGTCCAACAGGACGATGTCGGGTTCCTGCTCCCGGGCGGCGGTCAGGGCCAGGTTGCCGTCCTCCGCCGTGCGCACTTCGAAGCCTTCCCGCTCCAGGGTGTAGGCCAGGGTCTCACGCAGGGCTGGTTCGTCTTCGACGATCAGAATTTTTTCTGGCATGTTATTCCCTCTGGAAGTATAATGAGCCTATGAACAAGGCACAAGGCTGGGTTCTGGTAATCGGCATACTCGTCATTCTGGCCCTTGCGGCGGCTGCGGTGGTGCTGGTTGTCCGCTCCCCGATCGATACCCTGGCCGGTCTGCCCGATCAGGCCGCCCAGAAGTTCGGCGAGATCCTCCATCCCACGCCCACCATCTACCCGGATCCGGTCACCGTGGTCCGCGAGGTGCGCTCGCTGGCGCGGTTGGAGACGGTCCAATACACCGTGGAAAAGGTCATCACCGCCGAAACCAATCAGGGGCCGTTCGGCTTCCTGTTCGGCGATAAGCTGCTGCTGGTCGCGCACGGCACGGTCGTGGCGGGCATCGACCTGGGCCGGCTGGCCGAGGGCGACGTGACCATCGATGCCGACGGGGCGGTATATATGGTGATGCCCGCCGCCGAGGTTTTCGTCGCCACGCTCGACAACGAGAAATCCTACGTCTACCACCGCGAGACGGGCATCCTGGCCGGCGGCACGAAGGATCTTGAAACCGCCGCCCGGATGGCCGCCCAGGAGGCGATTCTCCAGGCGGCCCTCGACGACGGGATCCTCGAAACGGCCGACACCAACGGCAAGGCTTACCTGCAGCGCTTCCTGACCTCGCTGGGTTTGCGCAGCGTGGTGTTCATCGACGCCACGCCCGTCCCGGCGGGTTCCACCTCGCCGCCGATTCCCACGGTCACCGCCACGCCCTGATTTGCCTACTACTCCATCGAGCTTCCTTTTCCCTCGTCCTTTCACCCCTCTCCCAGCGTTTGCCGGGAGAGGGGACGGGGGTGAGGGGTTAACCTCCGGAAGGAGTCGTATGAAATCCTCGCGCACCCCATCCCTTTTATTGGCGCTGTTTTTTTCATCCCTCGCCTGCAACCTCCCCATCGGGATTACGCCGACGGCCGGTGCGGAAACGCGCGCTCCGGCCGCAACGCTCACCAGGGAAATGCCCACTCGCGAGCCGACCGCCGCGGTTCCGCCCCTCACCGTGGAAATGCTTAAAAACGGCACCTATCTTCTGCCGCAAGCCGGGGAGACGGTCACACTCGTCGACGGCCGCTACGACCGCGCCGAATCGATGGAGGACCTCCTGCATGTCGAACTGCGGGATCCGATCGCCTTCGGCGACCTCGACGGCGACGGAGCCGAGGATGCGGCCTTCCTGCTATCGGAGAACATGGGCGGCACCGGGTTCTTTGTTTCGCTCCTGGCGATCCGCAACGACGGCGGAAATCCCGTCCAGGCGGCCTCGGAGTTCATCGAAGACCGGCCGCAGATCAACGGGTTGACCATCATGGGCGGAAGGATCGCCGCCGACTTGGTGATCCACGGCCACCAGGATCCGATGTGCTGCCCGACTCTCCCGGCTGTGGCGACGTACCGCTTGGCGGTCAATAAGCTGGTCCTGATCCGCTTCACCACGCAAACGCCGGGCGGGGAGGAGCGTGCGATCACCATCACCGGCCCGGCCGGCGGCTCGGCGGTCTCCGGCTCGGTGCAGGTCAGCGGGGCGATCACCATCTCGCCCTTCGAAAACACCCTCTCCTATAAGATTTTCGACGCGGCGGACAACGAACTCGCCATGGGTCCCGTTCAAGTCCAATCCGAGGACATCGGCGCCCCCGGGACCTTCAACGTCACCATCAGCCTGGCGGGCATCCCCGCCGGGGCGATGATCCGGTTGGAGATTTCCGACATCAGCATGGCCGACGGATCGCTGCTGGCGATGGATTCGGTGGCCCTGCGGGTGGAATAGGCGCCGGTTATGCTGTTCATCCAGTAAATTTATTCATATGGTTTTTTCATTACCGTTAATGGGAAGGACGAAGTGGTTGCTTTCGATTCGTTCATTGATGTTCAGAGCGTTCCCGGAGAGGGGCCGGTTCTGCTGTCCATTGCTTATAATGATGTTGAAAATAATTTTGAGGAAGTGGATTCGGTTGACCTGATTATCGGGTAATCAACAGCTGTACTACACCCGCCCTGTCCATTCCTCGCTTCCGTATTTCCTGCGCGCCAACTCCCCGGTGCGCGTTTTTTCTTGTTCGGTGAGCTCGCCGCGCTGCATTTGGATTTCGAACGTTTCGGCGAACCCGCGGGCGACGGCTTCGGCGGCTTCCGTCCAGGGCACTTCGCGCCCCAGCAGATCGGCCAGCGTGACCGCCCGGCGGCGGATCCGTTCGGCCGTGGAATCCGGATTTGCCAACACCTGCAGGATGCGCGCCAGGTCGCCGCACAGCGGAAGCGCGCCGTGCTGCAGCACGCCCCCCAAACGGCGGGCCTGCGCGCTGCCGACCAGCTTCCTCCAATCCACGGATATTTCGTATTTGGAGGAAACCTCGAAGCAGACCGGGTTCCCCGCCCGGCGCGAGCGGCCGCCGGAATCCGCCCGCGCCGCCACCCCCAGCAGCTTCAGCCCGGCCAGCAGCCCGAGGCTCAATCGCCGGTAACTTTCCAGCACGCCGCCGCGCAGGAGCGGATGGCTTTCCGGACCGGCGATCGCGTAGGTCAGCTCGTCGGTGTGCAGGATCGCGCGCCCGCCGGTCGGCCGGCGCACCAATCCCCAGCCCAGCCGCCGCAGCGCCTTGCGGTCGGCGTCGGCGGCTTGCTGGGCGAAACCGAGCGAGAGGGTGGGAGGGTTCCAGGCATACAGGCGCAGCGTGGGCGGGCTGCGGCCGGCCGCGGTTTCCTCGAGCAGCGCCTCGTCGACGGCCATGTTGCGGGCTCCGCCGCAGGGGTCGTCGAGGATCAGGCGCCAGGTGTCGGTGGACATGTGGGAATTATATCGGCAGACTTGCTGTCCCAACCCCCTCTCACCGCCTTCGCCCCGGTAGATCACCAAGGCTGCGGCACCCCTCTCCCCCTTCCCGTACTACGGGAAGGGGGAGAGGAGGTTAGGACAGCGACGACGCCGGGTTATAATTCCTCCACCACCTTCGATGACCCTTCGCCTGGCGCTG
>JBJYXS010000017.1:9537-24610 GCA_046260075.1 Anaerolineales bacterium
ACGACGCCGGGTTATAATTCCTCCACCACCTTCGATGACCCTTCGCCTGGCGCTGTGTTTCCTCTTCCACCAACCACTGGGCGAGCATGCGGAACGGGCCTGCCGCATCGGCTACCGCGGCGTGCTGGACACGCTGCTCAACCATCCCCGTTTGAAATACCACCTGATGCTGTCCGGCACGCTGGTCGACGCGCTGTGCTGGTTTGATCCGCCTTTCATTAATTCCGTCCGTGACGGTTTGCAGCGCGGGATCTTCCGCCTTTTGGGAAGCACGTATGCGCAGTCGCTGCTCCTGGCGTGTGAGGAAACGGACAACGTGCGCCAGATTAACATCCACCGGGATACTCTGAGGAAATGCTTCGATGCCGAACCGGAGGGCTTTTGGAGTCCGGGAAGCACTTGGTCTCCGCGCCTGGCGCCGCTGCTTTCGGGGGCGGGATACCGCCGGCTGATTCTGGAAGGCGGCATCCTCCGCTCGGCGGGGGCGGAAGCGCCGCATCCGTACAGGCTGTCCGGGGGCGGGGAGGAACTGACGGTTTATTGGGCGGACAGCCGGTTGCGGGGGAGCGTCGATTTCGCTACGTGGTTCCACCGCCCCGATGTGCTGCCGGCGGTGCTTGATGATTGGCGCAAGCGCCCGGATTCCGGCCGCTTGTTCCCGGTCCTGGTGGAGGACGCCGCCGCTTTCGGATTGTGGGGATACGACGCCGGGCTGGATCCGCGGGCGGATGCCGCCGGGCTGGACGCTGTCTTGGATTGGCTGGAACGCCGGGAAGGCGTGGAAACCGCCTTCCTCGGCGAAGCGCCACCGCCGGCCGGCGATCTTATCCTTGAAGAGGATGTGCACGGCCGGTCGCTGGATCGGATGCTCGCGGATCCCGACGCACCGGATCACGAGGAGGGGTATGCCTCCTGGAAGGATTTTCTCGACCGCACTCCCAGGTTGCGGCACTTCCGCATGTTGCATAACGCCGTCCGCGTTCGGATGGCGGAATCCGTGGGGGTGATCGCCGCGGCCCGGGAGGGGGGAGCGCCGCAAGATACCGTGCAGGCCGGCGAGGGCTTGTTCGCGCTGGCCGAGCGGGCCTATTGCGCCCACCAGGATAGGTTCGGGCGTCCGGGAGCGGGCGGCCGCGGCGATCCGTCTTGGGAGGGGATCGGCGCGGCGATCGCGGTGGCCGAGGCGGCCGGGCTTGCCGCCGCCCCTTCGACGGGTTCTTTTCAGGGACTCATCAACGATTTCACCGGCGACGGCGGGGATGAAATTCTGCTCCGCAAGGGGAACCAGGCGGCGATCCTTTCCCCGTACGGCGGCCGGCTGCTGTATTGGGTCGATCTGAGCGGGGGATGGCTGCGGGTCGGCAACCCCTTGGCCGTACCGGTCGGAACCTTATTGATCGAAGCCCGGCCGCCGGATTTCGCTCCCTTGCCGGATGACTGGATCCCGCAGGAGACGGAAGAACTTTCGGCGATGCGTCCGGAGGGCGGCCGGCGCCGCTTGGCGCGCCTGACGGGAGAATGCCCGCCGGGCGATCACGGGGCGCTCCCTATCTGGCCGCGGCCGCGGTCGATTGCGCTGAAACCTTCGCGCCCGGCCCGGTGCCGCGCTCTGAATGATCACTTCTCGATCGACGGCGGGCCGGAGGAACGGCCGGATCCGCGGCTGGATTTCCGCCTGGCGGACGGCGCCGCCACGTTCCTGCGCTTCTTCGGCTACCGGCTGCATTTGGCCAAACGCATCAGCCTGACGGCCGCCGGCGTACGGGCGATCTACCGCTTTCGCAACATCTATACCCAACCGCTGAGTGTCCGCCTGCGCCTGGTGTCGGAATTGTGTCCGGATTACCGGACGGTCCTGTGCTCGACCGGGCCGGCGTTCGAGTCGACGGCGGTCGGCCGCCGGCGTTCCCCGGGGATCCGCAACCTCCGCACGGGCAGCATGCTGGTAAGCCACGTTTCCCGGCCGGAAACCGAACCGTCCGTCTGCCGGCCGGGAGTCCTGGCATGGGAGGTCCAGCAGACGGTTTGTATCGTCGTGGAGCCGGGAGCGACCGAAGAGGTCGTGGTGCGTCTTAACGGCTACGCCGGATCCGAGTCCGTGACTTGACGGAAAGGCGGAGCGTCGCGGCACAGCATACGGCGGTTTAATCCCGAGAATAAAGCAGCGTAGGAATGGCAAAGGATGAAAAGGGAGATGGATATATCGGTTGCGGCGCCCCCGGACGGTTCCGGCACGAAGAAGACGCGGGGATCGTGTTACGGGGAGAAAGGGGGCAAACCGCGCCAGCCGTTCCTTGATAATTTAAAGGTTTTATTGACGGCAATGGTCGTCCTGCACCATGCGGCGATTACCTACGGGGCTCCGGGAGGTTGGTACTACAACGAAATCGACACGGGTCAATTGGATGTTCCTTCCTTGTTGGTCTTCGTCGTCTTCGTCGCCGTGAACCAAGCGTATTTCATGGGATTGTTCTATTGGATCTCCGGATTCTTCACGCCGGGTTCGGCGGATCGCAAGGGCGCCGCCGCCTTTGTGAAGGATCGCCTGGTTCGATTGGGCGTTCCGATTCTGATGTATGCATTCCTGCTGGCCCCTATGATCCGCTATGGATTGTCCGCGGCGGCCGGGAGACCGCTTCCCTCCCTCGCGGAATTGCCCGCGTTCTTCATCCGTGAAGGCCTCCGGTTGGAAATCGGCCCGCTGTGGTTCACCGAGTGGCTGTTTTTCTTCTCCGTCGTGTATGTCCTTGGAAGATGGGCTGCGCAACGGCGGGGTGGAAAGGCGCGGACGGCACCCGGATTCCCCGGACACCGGGCTGTCCTTCTCCTTGCCGTGGCCGTCGGCGCAGTGAATTTCACTGTGCGTCTGGGATTTCCCGTCGGTTCGAATTTCCGGCCGCTGAACATACAATTATCGTTCCTGTGCCAGTATATCTGCCTGTTTGCCGCCGGCGCTGCGGCCTATCGCGGGAATTGGCTTTCCCGCATTTCGGCCGAAGCAGGCAAGGCATGGACGCGGGCGGCTGCGATCCTGATCCTGTGCCTGCCGCTCCTCTTTCTGGCAAGCATCGGGCCGGATGGAGATATTTCATCGGCGCTGGGGGGCTGGCACTGGCAGGCTTTCGTTTACGCCCTGTGGGAGCAAATTACGGGGATGGCTGTGATCGTATCCCTGCTGGTTTTTTTCCGCGATCGGATGAACCGTACGGGGGCGATTTGGAAAATCCTCTCCGCGCATGCCTATGCGGTCTATGTGCTCCATCCGCTGATCCTGGTCTTTTTAGCGTTGTGGATGAGGGACATGACATTGCCTCCCCTTATGAAATTCCTGATTGTCGGACCTGCGGCTTTGGTGCTTTGCTTCCTGGCCGCCCTGGCGGTTCGAAGGCTGCCCTTAATGAAGGCCGTTCTGTAAAAGAAAAAGATCGACTTTCCGAACCGCCGCCCGCAAAGGTGTTCCCGGGCGGAATGCACGGATCGTCAGAACAGGGGTATCCGGTATCAACCCATCGCGGTTTATCGGATAGGGATCCGGGGAAAACAAAGCGGCGGAGCGCCATCGCCCCGCCGCTTGGCTGCCTATTCGTTCCGCTCAGGAGAGCCCCACGCACACCCCGCGCACCTGCAGGGCCCGGGTGTGGGTTCCGGTGTTGTGCGCCCAGACTTTCCACTTCCCGTCGGACAGCAGTGAGATATATACCTCCAAATCGGTTTCAAGATGCCATCCGCCGCCGGTCATCACCTGGCCGGCCGGGCAGCTGACTTCAGCGTGGCCGTATGCGCCCGGGCTGATGTCCTCGTACCCGGTGAAGGATGCGGTCTCCAGCATCGGTGCGGTCAGGCAGACCCCATATATGTGAACGGGCTTTGTGCTCCCGCCGTAATTCCTGGTCGACACCCGCCAGCCGTTTCCGGAAAGATAGCTGGAGTAGGTCCAGAGCGATCCGTCCGACATGCCGGTGAAGCCTCCGCCGCTCACCATGCTTCCAGAAGAGCAGGTGGCGGTTCCGGTGCCGGTGTGGCCACCGGCGACGTTGACCAGGGTTTCGACCACCGTCGTGCTGGCGGAAGGATACGTCAGGCAGACGGCGATGGCGGTCATGTGCCGGGTCAAGGTGGCGTTGTTGTTCTTGGCGACGATGGTCCACCCGTTGCCGTTCATCACCTGGGTGTAAACGTGTACATCACTGCTGGCGGAGAACCCGCCGCCGGTGACGACCGTTCCGGAGGGGCAATTGGCGGTCGTGGAATACGTGCCGCCGATCGGGATGGTCGCCGTTTGGGTCACCGATTGGGTCATCGGCGCCACGACCGGCGGAGCCAGCAAAGATTTCACGACGATCTTCACCCAGAAGGCGCCGTCGGCTGAGGCGCCGATGCCGAAGACCGTGCTGTCGGAGGCTTTCAGCTTGAAGTACCCCTGGTAGGTGCCGTCGGCGGCCGGCGAGAGCAGATCCACCGAGACGTCGATGGTCTGGCCTGGGGCGACGGTCCCGGTGGTGAGTTGCTTTGAAGCCGGAGCCCCCATTTGGTCGCCGTGATCGAACACCAGCGAATAACCGGAGGTCCAGGTGCAGGAGCCGATGTTCTTCAACCGCCAGGTCTTGGTGAAGTGGTCGTTGGGGGTCGTCTCCCAATCGTCGGGGATGGTGACGTCGGAGATGAATTGCACCCAGTTGCAGGGAACGGCGGTGAGCGTAGCCGACGGCGTGAATGTGTTGCTGGGCTGTTGCGTCCCGGTCCAGGTGACCGAGGGCAGGACGGTTCCCGTGGGCGTGCCGTCCGCGGCCGGCGGGGGCTCCTGCGTATCCGCCACCGGCGGGGGAGCCTGCGTGCCCTGCGCGGCATAGGTCTGCCATTGCAGGAACGACATCGTCTGGGCGGCCAGGGTGTCGATTTGGTCCTGGCTCATCGCATCGCCCGTATCCAGCGTTATGTTGCAGGCCAGCATGGCGAGCACCAAGGCTCCCAGGGCGAGAAACGGCGGTCGGTTTTTCATGGTCTCCTCCTTGTTTCGATGTTATCCATCGTCCGTCAGGAAAAAGCAAGGCAGATGGCATCCGCGCTTGCATTTAAATTCGATCCGGTGATGTTGAGAATTTTCACGACCCATTTCTCCTGGCCCGGTTTTTTGTACATGCCGGTCAGGGTCATATTGGCGGAGAGCGTGAACCCGCCGCCGGTGACGGTCGTGCCGGTCGGGCAGCCGGCTTCCACGGTTCCCGACGAGGAGGCGGGGATGCTGCCCGTGTTGGTGGCCCGCACGGTGACCGCGCCGGAGGAGTTCAGGCAAACCGGATGGGGGCGGAACATGCCGGCGGAGGCGCCGGGGTTCTGCGCGTACATCTTCAACCCGTTTCCGTCCATGATCAGCCGGTAGGCCCAGATCACGCCGTCGGTGAAGGCGAATCCGCCGCCGGTGACCACGCTGGAACCGGTGCAGTTGTGGGCTTGGTTCCCGGATGCGCCCGGGGTCAGGGTTTTTTCCGTGTACCCGCTGGTGCTCGAGGCTGTCACTCCGGAAAGGCAATAGGCGTAGACCTTCAGCGTGCCGTTGGCGCCGGAATAGCGGTGGCCGTACACCACCCAGCCGTTGCCGGACCGTTCGCTGCGGTAGGTGGCGATGTTGTTGCCGCCGTCGAATCCCCCGCCGACGACTTCCGATCCGGAGGGGCAGTTGACGGAAACGTTCCCGACCGACCCCATGCCGATGGTCGTTTGCGACTCCACTTGCTGGATGTTCCATCCCGCCGCGGCGGTCACGGCGATCTTCACCCAGAAGGCGCCGTCGGCCGAGGAGCCGATCCCGAAGATCGTGCTGTCGGAGGCCTTCAACTTGAAGAAGCCCTGGTAGGTACCGGCGGCGGCGGGTGAGAGCAGGTCGACCGATACGTCGACGGTCTGGCCCGGGGCGACGGTTCCGGAGGTGAGCTGCTGCGAGGCCGGCGCACCCATTTGGTCGCCGTGGTCGAAGACCAGCTCGTAGCCGGAGGTCCAGGTGCAGGATCCGATATTCTTCAACCGCCAGGTCTTGGTGAAGTGGTCGTTGGGGGTCGTCTCCCAATTGTCGGGAATGGTGACGTCGGAGATGAATTGCGCCCAGTTGCACGGAAGGGAGGTCAGCGTGACCGACGGCATGGGAGTATTGGCCGGAGGCGGAGGTCCGGTGAAGGTGGATGTCGGTGGGCTTTGGTTGGTGGGCGCCTCGACCGTCGGCGGCGGAGCCTGGGTGCCCTGCGCGGCGTAGGTCTGCCATTGCAGGAACGACATCGTCTGCGCGGCCAGGGTGTCGATTTGCCCCTGGCTCATCGCGGCGCCTGAATCGAGCGATATGTTGCAGGCCAGCATGGCGAGCACTATGGCGCCGAGGGCAAGAAGCGGCGGGCGGTTTTTCATCCTTTCCTCCTGAGAGAAGATGAAGTTGTTTCTGTTCCCGGGTTTATTGTAGTGGAGAATTCCATCCGATGCGGCGAAAACCCGGTCCGGACGAGATTCTCTGGAGGTTTTCAGCATGTTTTTCCCGCAAATCAATAGAAAACTGACGCTCCAGGCGGATCGGTGTCCCCAATACAAGCCGCCCATGGGCATATCACAATACCAGGCATAAGCCCTTCACCGAAAACGTCCTGGATGAGTCCGTGTAATTAGCCGCTTCTACGACCCACTGGCCATCCATCGGATAGGACGACAGCGCCTGCATATGGTTCTCCGAGAGCCACCATCCGCCTCCGACCATTATCCCCTCCGTGCATCCCGCTGTTGCGGTTCCCATCCCGTGTACGTCGATCTCCACATCATCTCTGACGGAGACGGCCCGTCCTCCGATTCCCCTCAGGCAAACGGCGTAGACGGAGATCCGTGTGACGGAAGACTCCAGATTCCAGGCGGAGACTTTCCATCCGTTTCCGGAACGTTGACTTTCGATGATATGTATGAGCGCGTCCGCGCTCCCCGAGTACCCTCCGCCGGTCACCACGCTTCCCTCGGGGCATTCGACATCAACCTGGCCGGAGGCTTTCGCCATCACCGGCGCACTTTCTTCCACCACCTCGGATGTTGCGTACGCCGTCTCCAGGCAAACGGCATACACGGTGAGCTTTTCCGATCGATCTGCCCGACTCCTGTACGTCGCGGTCCATCCATTGCCGTTGCCGGGCTGTAAGAATACAGGGGATATGGGGAAGACCGCGGGCCGGTCGGGATCTCCGAGGAATCCTCCACCGGCACGCACCGTCCCGGCCGGACAATCCACATACGCCTGTCCGGTCATGCCGCCTGCGACAAGGTTCTGGGAGGATACGATCAGTACAGCCGGTCCGGGAAGTATGGGATCTGCCGCGGCGTTCACGACGATCTTCACCCAAAAAGCCGTGTCGGCGTCGGCGCCGATGCCGAAGACCGTACCGTCGGGCGCGCGAAGTTTGAAGAATCCCTGATACGTCCCATCGGCATCCGGGGCCACCAGGTTCACCGAGAGATTGACCACATCGTCCGGGGCGATGATTTCCTTCGGGAGCGGCTGAGAATCCGGAGCGCCCATCCGATCGCCATGATCGAACACCAGCTCAAAGTGGGTATTCCATGCGCAATCCCCGGTGTTCTTTAACCGCCAGGTTTTGGAAAAGGGCGCTGCCGGCGGGATCTCGAAGTTGTCGGGAATTGTGATATCGGCGACGAATTCAGCCCGCAGGCATCCGTCGGCGGAATAATCCAGCAAGGGGGTGAAGGTGGCGCTGGGCGGGACGGTTTCCGTCGGTTGGCGGGTCGCCGTCGCCGTGAGGGTCGGCGCGGACGGCGAAGTTGCCGTTGCGGCCGCTTCGTTCGGTTGTTCGGCAATTGAAGGGGTGGACGACGTGGAGGAAGCGCATCCCCCCAGGAATGCTGCGCTGGCGATGACGAGCGGTAGTTTTCGAATCGTCGTCTGCATCTTCACCATCCTATATGGGATCGTTCGTGCCGTCGGGTACCCATTGCCCATCGGTCCGGCTTTACATCATAGCCAAATTCACGCACAGGGCAAGCGACATCAGCACCTGCGGCGAGCCGGTGCGATTCTCGGCTGTGACAAGCCAAGCGTCGGCCTCCGGTTTCTTGGACAGACCGACGACGGTCATGTCCTCGGAAAAGATCCGGAACCCTCCACCGGTGAGGAACGTGCTGGGCGGGCAGACTGCTTCGAGCGTGGCGGTGGAGTGGCCCGGTATTTGCTGCTCGTTGCGGATCGGCAGGTAGGAAACGTGGGTGAAGGGGGTAAGGCAAACCGCCCTGCCGTGCAGCGTCTGGTTCGAAGTGGAAATATTGAATGCGAAGATCCGCGCGACGATCCCCATCCGGTCGCCTCCGGCGATCGCCATCGTCGCGGGGTCGAATGCGTAGCCGATGCCGGAAACGACGCTGCCGTCGGGGCAGCTGACGTTGGATTGCCCGAGCGTTCCGGGGTAGATGATCTTGTCGTTCGTCGCCTGGGTGACGAGCATGTCGCTGCTCTCCGCCAGGCAGATCGCATAGGATGTGAGGGCTTTATCGGTTTCGCCGTTGTTGGCCGCCGCCGTACGCCAGCTGTTGCCCTCCAATCCCTGGAAATGGGCTGTCATGCTCCCATCGCCGTCAAAGCCTCCCCCGGTCGCGATCGTGCCGGCGGGGCACTCGGCGGTGACCTCGCCGGATGCGCCGGGCGCTACGACGACCTCGCGGCTGACTTGGAAGGTTGTCAGTTGGGGTTCGCCGAGCACGACCCGGATATCCACCCGCAGCGGGTCGCCGCCGTCCTTCCCGACGCCGAACATCGTCCCGTCGGCGGCGCGCAGCTTGAACGTTCCGAGATAGGAGCCGGCCGCGCCCGGCGCAATCAGATCGAGCGAGACATCAACGGTTTCGCCGGGACGGACCGCGCTGACGGACAGCTGGCGGCCGTCGGGAGCGCCCATCCGCTCGCCGCCGTCGTAGACAATGAAGTATCCGGCGTTCCAGGTGCAGCGGCCGGTGTTCTGCAACCGCCAGGTCTTGGTGAAATGCTCGGACGGGCCGACCTGCCAACCCTCCGGGATGGATACGTCGGCGATCAACTCGGCGGCGTTGCAGGGAAGGAAGACATCCCGCCCGCTTGTGACCGTCGGCTCCGGCGTCGGAATCCCGGCCGGTTCGGTCCGCGCGGCAAACGGAGTCGCGGTGTGCAGTTGTGGATCGCTCGTTGGAGCGGTCGGCTTGTCGGGGTTGCAGGCACCCAACACGCCGGCCAATACAAGGATCGTGTGAATCGTCAACGATCTTTTCTTCAATGCCGTATCTCCCGGTGGATTACGATGAAATCGGCGGCGGTCCCCGGTGCACCGTCCCTACGGAACCGACAGGCATGTTCCGCGGACGGTCAGGGCCTGGGTGTGCGTGCTGGTGTTGCGGGCATACACCCGCCATTTGCCGTTGTACCATGAAGTGTAATACACGGTCAGCTCCTCGCCGCTGAAGGAGAATCCTCCGGAGGTCATGACGCCGCCGGCCGGGCAGACGGCCTCCGCATATCCGGTGGACGACGGCGAAATATCGACATGGCCGGCGGTGGCGGGCGCGGTCGAAGCGGAAACGCCGCTCAGGCATAAAGCGTAGGTGTTGAAGTTCGCTATGCCGGAGCCGGTATTCGTCTCCGAAACCCGCCAGCCGTTGCCGGAGAGTCCGCTGTAGGTTGTGATCAGCGTGCCTTCCTTCAACCCGGTGTATCCGCCGCCCACCACCACTGTTCCGGTCGGACAATAGGTGATCAAATCCTCGCTGTGCCCGGCGGTGACGGGGGTGTTGTTGGAAAGGTCGCCGACGGAGACGGAGGGGTAGGTCAGGCACACCGCATAGACCGTCAGCGTTTTATCGACTGTGCTGTTGTTCTGCACGTACACCACCCAGCCGTTCGAGTTCTTGCGTTGGATGTACACCCACATTCCGGTGCTGCTGACGTTATAACCGCCGCCGGTCACTACGGTCCCGGACGGACAGAAGGCCGTGGTGTGCCCGACCGTTCCGTGCGTGACGGTGACTTGGCTGTACTCGCGATGGGTCTCCGGAGAGACGGCGGGCGGCGGCGCGGCCACGACGATCTTCACCCAGAAGGCGCCGTCGGCCGAGGAGCCGATCCCGAAGGTTGAGCTGTCGGAGGCCTTCAACTTGAAGTAACCCTGGTAGGTGCCGTCGGCAGCCGGCGAAAGCAGGTCCACCGAGACGTCGATGGTCTGGCCTGGGGCGACGGTCCCGGTGGTGAGCTGCTGCGAGGCCGGTGCGCCCATCTGATCGCCGTGGTCGAAGACCAGCGCATAGCCGGAAGTCCATGTGCAGGAGCCGATGTTCTTCAACCGCCAGGTCTTGGTGAAGTGGTCGTTGGGGGTCGTCTCCCAGTTGTCGGGAATGGTGACGTCGGAGATGAATTGGGCCCAGTTGCACGGCACGGGCGTTTGAGTCACCGTCGGGGTGTAGGTCGTGCTGGGGGGAAGTTGCGTCCACGTCCGGGTGACCGTCGGCAACAGGGTATTGGTGGGCGTATCGTCCGGGCCGGCGGTCGGAGGAGGGTTCTCTACCGGGGTCTCTCCGGGCGTCGTTGCGGCTCCGGCGGCGGCGGTCTGCCACTGGATGGCGTCCATCGTCTGGGCCGAGAACGTGCCGACTTGGGCCTGATCGATCGCCGTGCCGGCATCCATTGTAAGGTTGCATGCCAGCATGCCGAAGAACAAAGCGGTCAATGGAAGCAGGGACAATCTGTTTTTCATGAGCACACCTCCGGATACCTGCCGCGTGGAACGCGATCTTGTTGACCTCATTGTATGGGAAAAAACGGACCGGGGAAACGCAATGGGCCCATCGGGAGGATTTTGAGATGTTTTCTGGTGGTCCTGGCGGGAAAGCCGAGAGACTCTCACCGTCAGAGGCCGATGCTGAAAGGAATGTATGCGCGGAAAGAAGAATCCGGGGTTACCGCAACGGTGGGGCTATAATAGCAGGATATCCATTCCGGGAGATGCGCGTGGCCGATTCGAAACCGGAAAAGCTGAAGGTCCTGTTCCTTGCCGCCGAGGCGGCTCCGCTGGTGAAGGTGGGCGGCCTGGCGGACGTCGCCGGGGCGCTGCCGGCGGAATTGCGGAAAATGGGACATGATGTGCGCATCGCCCTCCCCCTGCACCCCGCCTTGCGAAGCAAGGTGGCGGGCGCTGAGTCGGCCTTCCGCCTGTCCGTCCCCGCGCGCTCCTCAGCGATGCAGGCGGAAGCCTATGCCATCGACCTGAACGGGGTGCCCGCATATCTGATCGACGGTCCGCCGTTGCGAGCCTCGGGTTCCGTCTACCACGCGGATTCCGGCCGCGATGCCCCCAAATACGTCTTCTTCTCGCTGGCGGCCCTGGAACTGGCGCGGATGCTGGATTGGCAGCCGGATCTGGCGCACGCCAACGACTGGCACACCGCGGCGGCCGTCCTTTGGCTGGCCGGCCCCGGACGCCGGGATCGGTTTTATAAGGACGTGCGGTCCATCCTTACGATACACAATCTTCCGTATCTCGGGAAGGATGCCGGCTGGGCGCTGGCCCAGTTCTCCCTGAGCGTGCCGGATCAGCAACCCGCTGCCGGCCGGTTCGATGCTCTGCCCGGTTGGGCGTTTTCCGCACTCTTGCCGCTGGGAATCGCCGCGGCCGACCGGATCGTCGCCGTCAGTCCCTCCTATGCGGAGGAGATACTCACGCCCGCATTCGGGGCCGGATTGGATCGGTATCTGAGCACCCAAGCGGACTGTATTTCGGGGATTCTCAACGGTTTGGATACCGCCGTCTGGAACCCGGCCGCCGATCCGCATCTTGTCCGGACCTTCGATCCAACCTCGCTTGCACGCCGCAAAGAAAACAAGGCCGCGCTGCAGAAACGGATGCACCTTGATCCGGATCCGGCGTTGCCCCTGGTCGGCATGGTCGGCCGGTTGAGCGAACAGAAAGGAATCGACTTGGCCCTGCCGGCGCTCGCATGCTGGTGCGGGCGCGGGCATCAGGCGGCGATCCTCGGAAGGGGCGATCCGCGGCTGGAACAACAGTGCCACGCCTTCGCGGCGCGCCATAACGGGCGGGCGGCGGCCGAGATCGGGTTTGATGAAGAACTGGCATCCCTGATGTACGGCGGGGCCGATTTTCTGCTCGTCCCCTCCCGTTATGAACCCTGCGGCATCAGCCAAATGATCGCCATGCGTTATGGATCCGTGCCGATCGTGCGCGCCGTCGGAGGATTGAAGGATACGGTAACGGATCTGGCCGGCCCGGAAGGAACCGGCCTGGCGTTTACGGAGGCTTCCGCGCCGGCCGTCGCCTTGGCGCTCGGCAGGGCGGAAGAGATCTTTACCCAGAGCGAACGCATGGCCGCCGCGCAGGCGAACGGCATGGCCAAGGAGTTCGAATGGCGTCAGGCGGCCGAGGAGTACCTCGCCGTGTATCGACGCGCGCTTTCGGAATAACCCTCCGAATGAGCAGACCGCTGCCGGCCCGCACCCCATGAAAGCTCCCCGCAGAGCCGGCATCCTCCTCCATCCCACCTCGCTCCCCGGCCCGTTCGGCATCGGCGACCTGGGTCCGTCGGCGTACCGGTGGGTGGATTTTCTGGCGGATTCGGGCCTGACCCTCTGGCAGGTGCTGCCGCTTGCCCCGACCGGCTTCGGCGATTCACCCTACCAGTGCCTTTCCGATTTCGCCGGCAACCCCTTGTTGATCAGTCCGGAACTTATGGCGGAGGAAGGATTGCTCACCTCGGCCGAAATGGAGGACCATCCCCATTTCCCCGAGGGGATGGCGGACTACGGCGCAGCTTCCTCCTTTAAATCCCGCCTCTTCGCCGCCGCCCGCCGGCGGCTGTCCGACGGATCGGTCCCCGGCATGCGGGAAGTGTTCCACCGGTTCCGCGGCGAGGAGCGGGATTGGTTGGACTCCTACGGTCTGTACCTGGCCATCAAACGTTCGCACCGCGGCCTTCCGTGGTGGCAATGGGAGGACGGGCTGGCCCGCGCCCGCTCCCGCGATATCGCCCGCGCGCGGGCGGAGCTTGCCGGGGCGATCGCCGCCGTCGCCTTCGAGCAATTCCTCTTCCGCAGACAGTGGGATGCCCTGCGGGCGTACGCCCGGGGGAAGGGCATCACCATCGTCGGCGATCTTCCCATATACTGCGCGCTCGACAGCGCCGACGTGTGGTCGGGAAGAAAATACTTTCAATTGGATCGCAGCGGCCGGCCGACGGTGACGGCGGGCGTTCCGCCGGATTATTTTTCATCCACCGGCCAGCTGTGGGGGAATCCGGTCTTTCGCTGGGACCTCCTGCGGCGGGAGCGGTACGCCTGGTGGATCCGCCGTGTGCGGGCGGCGTTGCGGAACAGCGATCTTGTCCGCCTGGATCATTTCCGCGGGTACGTCAGCTACTGGGCCGTGCCGGCGGGCAGCGCGACGGCCGAGGCGGGACGCTGGATGCCGGGACCGGGCATCCGGGCGTTCGACCGCCTGCGCAGGGCGCTCGGCTGCCTGCCGTTCCTGGCCGAGGATCTGGGCGTGATCACCGCGGACGTGGTGCAGGCCCGCGACCGGCTCGGCCTGCCGGGGATGAGCGTTTTGCAATTCGCCTTCGACGGGCGCAGCAACAACCCGTATCTGCCGCGGAACCTCCGTCCGCGGACCGTGGTGTACACCGGCACCCACGACAATGACACCACACTGGGGTGGTACCGCCGCCTGGATCCCGCGCAGCGGAAGCTGGTGAATGCGGGCCGGACCGGCGGCGAACGCAGCGTCGCCTGGAATTTCATCCGCATGGCCTGGGAGTCCGCAGCGGATACGGCGATCTGTCCGCTGCAGGATGCGCTGTCGCTGGGCGGCGAGGCCCGGATGAACCGGCCGGGGGCGCCTTCCGGCAATTGGCGGTGGCGATTCCGCGCCGCAGACCTCACGCCGGATCTGGCCGCCCGGCTGCGCGGCCTGAACGAACGCACCGGCAGGCTGCCCAGAGAACGATCCGCCCCGCTGTGCATGTGAACATCGCGTTACCGGGCAACTTGTGTGTAATAAAGCCCGAGTCTTTACGTTATCATGTATGGGATAATGCACTTCAGTTGATGCGTTTTTCTTTCCTCCAACCCGGGCGGAGCCGTTTTCCGGAAACGGGCGGAGGAAAAATCCTACGAAGCGGACAACCGCCATGCAACCGATTCCTTCTCCCTCCTCCGCAACGGTCCTCCAATCCGGGTTGGAAAACCTCGACCCCCGGTGTTGGGTCGTTTCGGTGTTCGACCTGATCGGCTGTTTCAGTACCGGGCGGACCGAGGAAGAGGCGGTGACTCAGGCCGAGAAGCGCGTGCGCCAATACTTCGAGTGGTTGGGACGGAAAGACGGCAGTCCGGTCCCCTTTGAGGATCCGGTGCAAGTGGTGATTGCGGAACGAATCGAAACCCGCCCGTGGCCGAAGGACCCGGCGCATTCCGTGCATGCTTTTTTCGCGGACGACGCCCGCCCCCTCCGGCCCGGGGATTTGGAGATCGCCCGGCATCTGCTGGAATGGGGCCGCGAGGATTTCCTCCGTCTGGTCGGGTCGATGCTTCCGGATTCACTGAGTCGGGCGGAAAACATCCCCAATTGGAATACGCTGGACGGCCTGCTCACCCATATCTGGGAAACGGAAGCGATGATATTGAACCGCATGGGGACGCCGATCGACGCCGCCGAGATGCCGGGTGATGCGATGGGCCGGTTGCAGGCCATTCGCGCGATGTTCTGTGAGCGGTTGCCGCAATGGGCCAAAGAGGACCGGACGGTTGAGGAGTTCGGGGAAAAGTGGTCGCCGCGCAAGGCATTGCGCCGGACCTTGTGGCATGAGCGGGATCACATCCGGCAGTTGGAAAAATTGATTACACAAATACCCTGACGGATTGCAAACGATGATAGTCTGGGAGGACTACGTCATGCCCGCGTGCTCTTGGCGGGCATCCAGCGTCTTTCAACCCCCCCCCATGGTTTCGGCGGGGGACAGAAGATACTGGATCCCCGATTACCCCACTCGGGGATGACGGGTGGCGTTACTCGGG
>JBJYXS010000017.1:24710-31697 GCA_046260075.1 Anaerolineales bacterium
ACTCGGGGATGACGGGTGGCGTTACTCGGGAAGGATGGGTACCGTTACTCGGTGATGATGAGTGCCGTTACTCGGGGATGACGATCCGTCGTCGGGCCGATATTTTCCTACACGATCGAACTTACCAGCGTTTCCAAGGCATTACGGTGCAATCCGCCCGGGAAGGATGCCAGTGCTTCCAGGGCGCGCTCAATGTATCGGCGCGCCCATTCGCGCGATTCCTCGATCGCTTCGGAAAGGCGGATCTTCTCGATCAGCCGGGCGAGCAGGCCGGGTTCGTGTGTCCCCGATTGGTAGGCGGACACATCCGGATCCTCGGGGTGCGCCCGGAAGTAGAGAATCGCGGGCAGGGTGATCACTCCCTGGCGCAAATCCTGACCGGCCGGTTTGCCGATCGCTTTGCTGTCGCCGGTGAAATCCAGTATGTCGTCCGCGATCTGAAACGCCATCCCGAAGGCTCTCCCGTATTCGGCGGCCCGGTCGGCCGATGGGATGTCGTCCGCCAGCAGGGCGGGACCCGCACACGAAACCTCGAACAGCGCAGCAGTCTTGTTTTGAATCCGCCGTTCGTATTCGTCCGGGGTGCAATCCGCTTCCCCGGAAGACATCTGGCGGATCTCCCCGTCGATGATGGCCGAGAGGGCGCCGGCGAATTTCTGCACGACGGGGATCGAGCCGGTGGCGGCCGCCAGCCGCGCCGCCCAGGCGAAGAGAAAATCGCCCACCAGCACCGCGGTTCCCGCCGAGCATTTATTGGCGACCGTCGGGATGCCCCGCCGGACAGGGGAACCATCGACCAGGTCGTCGTGGATCAACGTGGCCGTATGGACGATTTCCAAGGAGGCCGAGAAGTGGAACAGCGGGTCATCCGGCACGCTCAGCATCCGTCCGAAGAGCAACGAGAGCGCCGGCCGCAGCCGTTTACCGCCCGCGGCGAGCAGGTGTTCGAGGGTCTCGATCGCCGGCACGGCGGATGGAACAGGGAACTCCTTCATCCGGGCTTCGACGGACAGCAGGTCCTTGCGGACGAGGTCGACGGGGGATAGGTTCATATCCGGTCACTCCCAGGCAAACAAAAAATCGGCGTTACGTCGGGCGGTTTGCGCCAGCATGCGGATATCCGTCCGCCGTTCGGAAGCCGCCGCGCGCGCGATCTCCAACACCATGGCCGGTTCGTTGCGCTTACCCCGGCGTCCTTGCGGCGGAAGGTACGGCGAATCGGTCTCCAGTAAAATCCGGTCTTCGGGAATTGCCTGCAGGGCTTCGCGCAGGCGTCCGGAACCGGGGTAGGTCAGCGGTCCGGCGATGCCGAAATGGAATCCCATCGCCGCCGCCCGTTTCGCCGCGTCCCGGTCTCCGGAAAACGCATGCCAAACACCGTGCACCGAGCCGGCGAATTCGGAAAGAATGGCCAGAGCGTCCTCCTGCGATTGGCGGACATGGAACACCACCGGCAGGCCGAGTTCGCACGCCATGCCGATTTGCTCCCGGAAGGCCCGCCGCTGGTCTTCCCGCGGCGAAAGATCGCGGTAGTAATCCAGCCCGATTTCCCCGATGGCCGCCGCACCCTCGTCGCGCGCCAATGTGCGCAACGCGTCCAGGGCGGCGCGGTCGACGGACGAACTTCCGTGGGGGTGGACGCCGGCCGCAAAATACAGCATCGGGTCCGTACGGGCCAGCCGCGCCGCCCGGCGGCTGCCTTCCACATCGATCCCCGGGACGAGGATCCGCACCAAACCCGCGCGCCGGGCGCGGTCGAGAACTTGCGGGCGGTCGGAATCGAAGGCCGGCAGGTCCAGGTGGCAATGGGTGTCGGTCAGCCCAGCGACCGTTTCCGGCGGCCCGCCCGCCGGAGTATTCGATGAAGTCATGGGGGCGGCCCGCCCGGTTATCCGATATCCCCTACGAGTTTGACGCCGTCGTCGAGGATGGCGCGCACTTTATCGCCGTGGGTGGTTTCGCAGTATACGCGCAGGATCGGTTCGGTTCCGGAGAACCGCACCAGCAGCCAGCCGCCGTCTTCCATGGAAAATTTGTGTCCGTCGGTGCTGTCTTGGGCGGTGACGCGCAGACCGGCGATGGTTTTCGGCTGGGCGGCGGCCACGCGCTTTCGCGCCGCTTCGCGCTGCTTGGGCGGAAGGGGCAGATCGATCCGGTCGTAGAAATATTCCGCGCCCACCTGTTGGTAGAGATACTTCACCAGTTCCGAGGGCTTGCGCTCCAATTTGACCATCAGATCCAGCAGGTACAGCCCCGCCAGGATACCGTCGCGTTCCGGGGCGTGTCCGCGGAAGGCAAATCCGCCGGATTCCTCGCCGCCGATCAGGGCGTCGGTTTCGAGCATCTTCGGGGCGACATATTTAAACCCCACTCCGGTGGAGTACACCGGGACATCGAATTTTTTCCCGAGTTTTTCGAGCATCGATGTGGTGGAAAGGGTTTTCACGATCGGGCCGCGCAGGCCGCGCACTTCCAGCATGTAGAGCGCCAACAGGCCGTAGACCTGCAGTTGGTTGATGAACTCCCCGTGTTCGTCGCCGAACCCCACGCGGTCCGCATCGCCGTCGTTGATGATCAATCCGTCCGCGTGGTTTTCGGTCACGGCCCGCAGGCCGGCGTCGACGTTGGGACGAATGGGTTCCGGGCGGAGCATGCCGGGGAAGAGCGGGTTGCGTTCGGAATGAATTTCCACGATCTCCACCCGTCCGCCGCCCAACAGGCGCTGCCACCATCCGGCTCCGTTCCCCCACATCGGATCGAACACGATCTTCAGCGGAGCCTGCTTCAGAGCGTCCAGGTCGATCATCCGGCGGAGCTGTTCGATGTAGGCCGGGGCGGGATCGAAGACCCGGATCAGGCCCTGCTCCACGCCGCGGTCGAAGGGGATCCGTTTGACGCCGTCTGCGTCGGGCGGAAGAAGTTCCTCGATCCGCTTCAGGTGCTGCGGGGCGATCGCGGCCCCGTTCGAATCGCGCACCTTGAAGCCGTTGTCGGTGCCGGGGTTGTGCGAGGCGGTGATGTTGATGCCGCCGCAGGCCTTTTGATGACCGACCGCATACGAGATGGTCGGGGTCGGGGCCGGGCCGTCGGTGATCAGGATGGAGAAGCCGTTGGCGGCCAGCACTTCGGCGGAAGCGGCGGCGAAGTGCTCGGAATCGTACCGCCGGTCGTGCCCGACGACCACCGTCCGTCCGGATTCCCCGCTCTCCTGCAAGTACGCGGCGAATCCCTGCGCGCAACGCCGGACGTTGGCGAACGTGTAATCCTCGGCGATCTTGCCCCGCCAACCGTCGGTGCCGAAATGAATGACTTCCATCGCATACGCTCCCGGACTGTAAGGTGATCGAACGTGTGTATTATACCGCTGCGATATCCGGCGGCTTTTTCGCCTTCACAGTAGACGGCTTCGCCGCGAGGTCGGAAGAGGGGCCGGCAGGAAACCGAAGTGCTTGTTACCGCGTTCACAAATCCGATAACCATGCTGCGGAGCACGGAGAACTCGAGTCGGGAATTGGTATACAATGAAACCGTCCATATCATCCGCAGTTGTCTTTTCCTCCGACGCGCGGCAGGGTGGATGGACCGGGCCGCCCGCCGGAAGCCGTATCGTTGAGACGAGAGGTGGCGGATGAAAAAGAAAACCGTCTCCGCTGATAATCCGCGCCGCAAGAAAGCTGCGCCGCGCACACGCCCGCAGAAAGCCAAGCCCAAAGAGAAAAAAAACCGACCGAAAGCCGTACCGCGCGCAAGCAGACCGAAAAAGGAACCCAAAACGAAAGCCGGCAAGCCGCGAATTCCGCCTTCGACCAAACAACTATGGGATGACGACCGGGCCTTCCGGGTGTTGGTGAAGAACAGCACCGATATCTTCGCTTTGGTGGACGCCCGGGGGAACATCCTCTACCGGAGTCCGACGATCCGGCGCATGATCCGGCTGTCGGACGCCGACGTGGTGCGGACGAACTTCATGGATTGGATGCATCCGGAGGATGCGAAGGAAGCGAAACGAGTTTTTTCCCTGATCCGCAAATCGCCCGAGAAAAGCATCCCCATCGCCTTTCGGATCCGCGACGAGGCCGGCCGGGCGCATTGGGTGGAAGGCGTCGGGACCAACTACCTCGCGAATCCCGACGTCGGGGCGATTCTGATCAACTACCGCGACGTCACAAAACGCAAACAGCAGGAGCTGGTGCTGCAGGAGAACGAACGCCAGTACCGCGAGCTGTTCGAGCACGCCGCGCTGGCGATATTCCAAGCCACTTTCGACGGCAAAATCATCCGGGTGAATCCGGAGTTCGCGCGGATGTTCGGCTACGCCTCGCCGGAGGAAGTCGCCGCATCGGTCCAAGATATCGCCACGGATCTTTTCGCCGATCCGGAATTATGCGGAAAGGTTACCCGCTTGCACAAGGATATTGCGGAACTTTCCCATTTGGAAAGCCGGTGCCGCCGAAAGGACGGCGGCGAGTTCTGGGGCCTGTTGAATATCCGCTCGATAACCGACGGGGCGGGCCGCGCGCTGTATTGCCAGGGGTTCATCGAAGATATCAGCAGTTGGAAACGGGCCGATCAGGCGCGGCGGGAGAGCGAGGAAAAAGCCGACGCGATGATGGCCGCCGCGCCGTACGGCATCGTTTTCGTCGACGCCGAAGGCGTCGTCACCTACGCCAACCTGGCTGCCGAACGCATCCTCGGATTGCGGCACAGCGAAATCGCCGGCCGGACGTACGACGACCCGCAGTGGCAAATTGCCGCCGTGGACGGCGGTCCGTTCCCGTCCGGTGAACTGGCCTTTGAGCGGGTGATGGCCACCCGGCAAGCGGTATACAACGTCGAACATGCCATCAACAGAAAGGACGGCCAGCGGGTTCTCATTTCCATCAGCGGCGCTCCGCTGGTCTCTCCGGACGGATCGTTTTCCGGGATGGTGGCCACCATCCAAGACATCACCGAGCGGAAGCGGGCGGAGAGCGCCTTGCTCGAAAGCGAGGAGCGGTACCGGAATCTGTTCTCCCATTCCATCGAAGGAATCGTGCTGGTCAAGGAGGATCGAATCGTCGATGCCAACTCGACTTCGCTGGATATTTTCGGATACCGCGATATCGGGGAGATCCAAACCATCCCGTTGGAAAACCACCTCTCGCCGGAGACCGTAAAAGCGATCGAACGGTGGATAGCGGCGCCCGGCGAAAAGCGCCCGCGGCCGGAGTTGCTGATCGGGAAAGGCTTCCGAAAAGACGGCGTGTCCATCGATCTGGAGTTGTCCATCGATAATATCCTGATCGCGGGATCCGATTATTACCTGATCGCACTCCGCGACATCACCAAACGCAAGCGGGCCGAAGAGGAACTGCGATCCCTGGCCCTCCGGCACGAGGCCCTCCTGGCGGCGATACCGGAGATCGTGATGGAAGTGAACAACGAAAAGATCTACACCTGGGCGAATCCGGCCGGCATCGAGTTCTTCGGCGAGGACGTCCTTGGAAAGGAAGCCTCCTCCTACTTTGAAGGCGAGCAGGACACCTATGCCGTCGTGGAGCCGCTTTTCCAGGGCGACGGGGAAACCGTCTATGTGGAGAGTTGGCAGCGCCGGAAGGATGGGATCCGGCGGCTGTTGGCCTGGTGGTGCCGCCCGCTGAAAGATGAGCGGGGCGAGTTGACCGGGGCGCTCTCCTCGGCCCGCGACATCACCGAGCAGCGGCTGGCTCAGGCGCAGATCCAGATCCTTTCCCGTTTCCCGATGGAAAACCCGAATCCGGTGATGCGGTTCGATCCGGACGGCAAGCTGCTGTACGCCAACAACGCCAGCCGGCCGTTTCTCGATAGGTGGAAGATCGAGGTCGGCCAAGTCGTGCCGGAAGAATGCCGGGCCCTGGTCGTCGAGGTCTACGCCGCCGGAGAGATCCGCGAGGTGGAGATGTCGAATTACGGGCGGGTATACAACTGCACGCTGTCGCCCATCCGGAGCGAAGGGTATCTCAATGTATACGGCCGCGATATCACCGAACGCAAACAGGCCCTGGAAGCGCTCCAACAGCAGGCCGGCGAACTCCGGCAACGGAACGAGGAACTGGCCCGCCTGAACAAACGGTCGGAGCGCCAGATGCGGCGGCTAGTCTCCATGCGCGCCATCGATATCGCCATCACCAGCAGTTTTAAATTGGAACTTGTTCTCAACATCCTGCTCGGGCAACTGGGCGATCTGCTGAACGTGCACGCCGCCGACATTCTGATCTTCCAGCCGGAATTGCAGACCTTCCGGTTTGTCAGCGGACGAGGGTTCAGTAATGTGACCCCGCAGCAGGCCTTCCTGCGCAAGAGCGAAAGCTACGCCAACCAGGCGGCCCAGGAACGCCGCACGATCCGGGTGGCCCAGCTGGATGAGCGGGCCGACGCCGGGAGGATCTATCCGCGGATTGCCGGGGAGGGATTCGTTTCCTACATCTGCCTTCCCTTGCTGGCCAAAGGTCTGGTGAAGGGCGTCCTGGAACTCTTCCACCGGGCGGAATTCCAGTTGGATCCGGAGGATGAGACGTTCCTCGAAATGGTGGCCGGTCAGGCGGCGATTGCGATCGAAAATGCCGAGATGTTCGAAGGCCTTCAGGCGACCAACAACGAGCTGACCCTGGCCTACAACGACACCCTGACCGGCTGGGCGCGGACGCTGGAACTGCGCGAGCGCGAGATGGAGGGGGAATCCCAGCGTCTGGCCGACTTGGCTGTGCAGCTGGCGCATGCTCTCGGGGCCAGCGACCACGAGAAGATGCTGATATACCGCGGTGCGATTTTGCACGACATCGGGATGATGGGCATACCGGATGATATTCTCCATAAATCCGGCCCGCTGACGGAGACGGAATGGACGGTGATGCGGAAACACCCTCTGTTTGCGTACAATTTGCTTTCCCCGATCAATTACCTCCGCTCGGCGCTCGACATCCCGTATTCTCATCACGAAAAGTGGGACGGATCGGGATATCCCCGCGG
>JBJYXS010000017.1:31797-35641 GCA_046260075.1 Anaerolineales bacterium
GGGCCGGATTAACTCGGCGCTCCGCCTTCGGCGGCGCCCGGTTTGCGTCGGGAGACGCGCTTGCGTGCGGTTTCCACGGCCTCGTCGATCCGCTCGCGCCCCTCATGAAAAGTGGTTTCGGCTTTGCTGCGGAAATCGGTGGCCGCCTGCTCGGCCCGGCCTTTCAGTTCAATGCTCCGTTCGCGGAGCATTTCGCGGGTCTCTTCTCCGCTTTGCGGAGCCAGGAGGAGCGCTACGCCGGCGCCGATCATCCCGCCGAGGAGAAAACCGGCCATGAAGGCACCCAGATCACTATCGCTATCAGCCATGGAGATTGCTCCTTTCTCCGGTATTTGATGGGGTGGTGGGTTTATTGCTTGAACGGCTTGCGCAGCAAACCCAGGACTTCCAATACGCGCTGAATTCCGGCCAACGAACTTTGCAGTTTCAGGACCGGTTCGACCAGGTTCTCGCTGATGAACAACGAAGTGCCGCGCAACGCATCCAGTGTTTCATTCGCGTTTTCCAGCATCGGGCGGAGTTCCATCTCCAACAGCAACAATAACCGGGCGAACTGGACCGTCAGGACGGTGAGCGCCACACCCACCACCATGAATTCCAGAGCCAGCAGGATCAGGAATACATCCCGGGTCGTGCTCGTCAGGGTTTCGTCTTGCGAAACGTAAAACAATCCAACACCGGCGGCCGCCAGAACCAACAGCAGCGCGGCGCCGTAAAGGAATAATCTTCTTTTCAGGCGGCTTTTCGTCCGCCGCTGCGGAGTGGGCGCGCTCATGCGGCCATTATACACCAAGGCTTTTTCCGCTGGGCTATAATAATGGAAACGATGCGGCCAAGACCGCATTGCTCGGACGGGAGCCCGGCTGTCCGGCGGCCGGAGAAAAACCGGTCCCGGACAGGAAGCGCGCGACGATCCACCGGGAGGGACAGCACGATGACTCCATTCCAGCCGCTATCCGACGAATCCGCACCGCCGCCCCATTCGGCGCGAAGACGGCGGGCCCGTTCCCTGCTGCCGTTTTTCGGACGGGAAGAGCAGGATCAGGCGCTCGACGACCTCGCCCAGCGGGCGCTTCCGCGTTTGGAATTTTTCCTGCTCACGCTGCTGTCGGCCTTTCTGTTCAGCCTGGCGTATGTGTTTTCCTCCCCCATCCTGTTGGTCGTCGGAGTGGCGTTGTCTCCCCCGCTCCGCCCGCTGACCGGAACTGCCCTGGGATTGGCCACGGCGTCCGCCCAATTCGCTCTCCGCAATCTGGCCGCATTGGCGCTGTCCTGGATTGTGGCCTTCGCCGCCGCCTGGTCGGCGGCGTATCTTTTTTCTTTCCTGCCCGGGAGTGGCGTATTGCCGTCGCAATTGGATTGGCTTTCCGTGTTGATCGTTGCGCTGGCTTCGGCTTTTCTGACTTGGCGTTTCATCCGCGGCGCCTCCGACTCGTGGATTCCGAACGCCATCGTTTCGTTCGGATGCTGGTATCCGGTTTGCGTCGCCGCCTGGGCGGTTGTGGAGGGGAACGGCGGGAAAGCGGAGGCGGCGTTGCTGGCGTGGGGCATCCGCACCATCCTGGCCCTGCAGGCGTCGATCGGCGTCTATTTGGCCAATGGCTTCCGGCCCGCCGAGCGCAATGCGCGCGGTTACTTGGGCATCGCCGCCGCCGGAATCGCCGGGATTGCGCTGCTGGCGGCGTGGATCGGCGTTCCCCAGCCGCCGGCGCAAACAGCGCCCACGACGCCTGCGCCGATCCTGCTGGCCACCACATCGCCCACGCGCACGGAGGCCCCCACCATCACGCAGACTCCGACGGTCACCCCCACGGACACCGATACGCCGGTCCCCAGTGCGACGCTTACACTTACCCCGCTGCCGGTCACGGCGGTGGTTCAGGGAACAGGCGGATCGGGCGTGTTCGTTCGGGATGCTCCGGGAATGGACGGCGAGAAAATCGCCTCCTTGCAGGAGGGCGACGTCGTCCAGGTGATCGGATCCCCGGTGGAGAAGGACGGCACGCTGTGGATACCGATCCGGATCGCCGGCGGTCAGACCGGCTGGATGGCGCTGGAGTTCTGCGCTACGATGACGCCCACCCGCACGCCTTAATAAAAACCGCCCGGCTTTTCCGTCGGGCGGACCGCTGACGGCGTGTCGTCGGACCGGCGACGGGGCGTGATATACACATTCCCCCGGCTTCTTACCAATATTCCTCGAACCGCTCTTTCGGTATTCGGTCGATGGGCCGGACGGACAACCCGCACCGATATCTCCGCCGCCCGTACATGCCGCGTCCGAGCCGCAGCGGCGGTGAAGGACGGATCAGCTGAATTGCCCTTCGTTCCACTCGGGATGGCCGTCTCCGCCGCCTTCCGCCACGATGCCCTCCGCATCGTTAACCCGCAACGCACGCCAAGCGCCGCCGTTGCGTTCCAAGACGGTAATCGATCCGTTGTCGATAGGCGGAATCTGATCGCGTTCGGGCCAGGTTAAGCCCCGGGTATGCAGCAAAGCCGCGCGGATGCAACCGCCGTGGGTGACCGCGCAAATCCTGCCGCCGGCGTGCGCATCCGCCGCTTTCTCCATCCAATCCAGCACCCGTTGCTGAAAAACGGCGAAGGTCTCGGCGCCTCCGCGCGGGATGTCCTCTTCGCTGTGCAATTTCTTCCACTCCGCGGGGAATGCGCGGGCGATCTCTTCGCGTGTTTTACCCGACCATGCACCCAAATCGATTTCGCGCAATGCGGGAACCGCCTTCACTTCCAGCTTCAGAGTCCCGGCGATTGCTTCGGCCGTCTCCCGGGCTCGGAGCAGATCGCTGGTATACAGAGCGTCGAAACATATCCCTTCCCGCGCCAGGCGGTCCGCCAGGCGCGCGGCCTGAGCCCGGCCTGCGGCGTCGAGCGGGACGTCGAGGTGCCCTTGCCAGCGGCCGGTGACGTTCCACTCGGTCCGGCCGTGGCGGATGAAGAAGAGGATGCAGGGTGCGGAAGAAATCATTATGGGCGGATCATACAATATCGCAGGCGATAAGGAAAGACCGAGTCGGTCTTAAGACCGACTCGGTCATCAGGCCGACTCGCTACATTTCCGCCGAGATTCCGACCGCGACCGACTCGGTGTAGATAAAGTACAATAGCCGGAATCCTGCGGATTGCGTCCGCCCTCAGAGGAAACGATGCCCAACCGAGTCGGAACCACGATCGGAAAATATAAATTGCTGGAACTCCTCGGACGCGGAGGGATGGCGGAGGTATATAAGGCGCGCCACCCGACGCTTGGCCGGGACGTGACCGTGAAGATCCTGCATCCGCACCTGGCCGAGGGGGAGGGATTCCTGGCCCGCTTCGAGCGCGAAGCCAAGGCGGTGGCCGCGATGCGCCATCCGAACATCGTCCAGATCTTCGACTATGAGGCCGCCGAAGACGCCAAGTATATGGTCATGGAGTTTATCGACGCCGGCACGCTCCAGGATCGATTTTCATCTCTGGCCCGCGAGGGGAAACGGATGCCGATCCGTGAGGCGCTGCCCTTGTTGCGGCAGGTCGCCGCCGCGCTGGATTACGCGCACGGGCGCGGCATCCTGCACCGCGACGTAAAACCCTCGAACATCCTGCTCGATTCGTCGGGCAATGCCTATCTGACCGACTTCGGGATCGCCCGCATCCTCAGCGGTGCGCAGTTCACCGCCACCGGTGTGATGATCGGGACACCGGCCTACATGTCGCCGGAGCAGGGGGCCGGAGAGGAATTGTCCGCCGCCAGCGATATCTATTCCCTGGGCGTGATTGCGTACGAACTGCTGGCGGGCCGCGTTCCCTTCACCTCGGAAACCACGCCCCTGGCGGTGATCCACAA
>JBJYXS010000018.1:0-2461 GCA_046260075.1 Anaerolineales bacterium
TGACGGTCATAATTAGTAACTTGTATAGTATTTATATATAATATAAACTTAGTTAATATTATTGTCAAGAGAGGATTTTTGTCGACTATTGCACTTCATTATCCCTCGCGTCCTTCTACTAGATATTCTTCAACAGGGGGATGGGGCCATCACCTCATCCCTTTCCGTTGGATGGGAACGGAGGAGGAAAAAAGGCTTCGATTTTTCTACCGCCCTCCCGGCTTGTACTCGCCGTGCTCGAGCCAGTATTTCAGCGTGCCGCGGAAGAGAGCCCGTTCAAAGTAGCCTCCGTCGATGGAGAGTCCCTCGTATCCCTTTTCCACCAGCACTTCCATCAGCGGTTCCAGTTGGCGGCCGTAGTGGCGCATGCAGGCTTCCGGATGAATCCCCGGCCAGGAGTAGCAGGAGACCGCCGTTCGGCGGCGGCCGGACGGAACTTGCCGCGGGACGGTTTTCTCCCAATCCGGATCGTCCGCCGGAAACACATACTTGTCGAGGTTGCCCCGCGGGATTCCCTCGATCCCCCGCACCACCGGGGGATCGGTTTCCAGCGTATACGGATCGACCGCCAGGTCGACGACCACCGCATATTCGGGAAGCCATGCAAGCCAAGCATTCGGCACCACCGGCTGCGAGGGATCGCGGCGTTGGGTGGCGTCGACCAGGATATCGGTTTGGACGAACAGCTGCTTCATGGCGGATGGATCGCCGCTGACGTTGCGGCCGACGACCGTCGCGGTCGACCCCGGTCCGCCCCCTTCCATCAATGCCATGTTGCGTTCGATATTGCCGAATTTGGTCGCCGCTTCGACCGCGTGCTTGCCGACCATTCCCGCCCCGAGGATCAGCACCCGGACCGGACCGCCGTGCGGCAGACGGAAATCCGGCCATTGTTTTTCGAGCCAATCGAAGGCAACTTCCAATCCATTCCATCCGACTGCCTTCATGTTTTCCACCAGGCGCACGTTGTAGCCGTTGGCGATGCCGTCCAGCGATATCGCCCGCAGGTCCAGCCGATGCAGGCGCTCCACGCGCCGCGGGCGCGTCGGGAAGTGCAGCATCGAGATCAGGCAATGGCCGCGCTGCAGCAGGGTGAAATCCTCGCGCGTCGGGGAACGCAGCACCAGGACCAGATCCTGCCGCAAGGCTTCCTCGCGGCGGCATTCGTGAACGGCCAGGCTCCCCTCGCGATAATCGGCGAAGGAGAATCCCTCTCGCGATCCATAGCCCTCTTCGATATACACATCCAATCCCAGGCGGGTGAGGAATTGGACGAATTCCGGAAGGAAGACCCGCTTTTCAGAGGGTTCCTTCATCATGCGCGGAAAACCGATCGTCTTGGGAATATTCATCAGCCGTTCACTCCTGACGGGATGCCGTCACGGGGGCCCTTCCGAAGGGGATCCGATGTTCCTTTCCATTAAGCAGCAGGCGCTTTTGCAACCGGCGCAGAGTCGCCGCCGGACCAACGGGAGAGCATCGCCCGCGAGATGGCGCGCTCGAAAAAGGAACCGGACGGGCGGATATTCGCCACCCCGTTCCGTTCGAGAATCTTGCGTAGGACGGGCCGCACCTGCGCCCCGTAGACCTCCATGCATTGCTTCGGATAGACCCCGGGCCAGGAATAGCATGAGACCACCCAGCGGCGAATCCGGGAATCCACGCCCTGCGGCAGCGCGTCATATGCCGGATCGTCGGGTGGAATTTCGAAACGATCGAGGTTGCCCTGCGGAATCCCCTCGACGGCCTTCACCATTGTGCCATGCCCGGGTACCGGGTCGTACGGGTCAACGGACAAATCGAGGATTACGGCATGGGCCGGGAGGTCGGCGATCCATGGGTTGGGGATCACGCACCGGCTCGGGTCGGGACGCTGGGTCGCATCCACCAGAATATCCGTTCCGCGGAGCAGCGCGCGCATTTTTTCTTCCCGCACGGTGAAGTCGTAATCCACGGCGGTCACCTGCACGCCGGGAACACCGTCCTGCGCCAAGCGGCGGTGCAGGGCCTCATCGCCGTAACGGACCGCAGCCCGGACCACATGGCTGCCCACGGCCCCGGCTCCCATCAGCGTCACGCGGATGGCATCCCGCTGCGGGCTGTCGAATCCGGGGTCAGGATAGATTTTCGCCAGTACCCGGAAGGCGGCTTCCATGCCGTTCCACGCAACCGCCTTCATGTTTTCCACCAGCCGCCGTCCGCTGTCGTCCTTCAAGCCGTCGAGCGATACGGCCTCCAGCCCGAGCGTCCGCAGCAGCTCCACGCGCTTCGGCCGAGTGGGGTAATGCAGCATCGAAACCAGGCAGGCGCCCGGGGCCATCCGCCGCAGTTCCTCATCCTCCGGACAGCGCAGGACGACCACTATCTCCTGCCGCAAGACGTCCTCATGGGAAGCGAACACGATTTTCCTTCCGGCGCGGAGGTATTCGGATTCCGCAATGCCCATACCCGATCCGTAACC
>JBJYXS010000019.1:0-1599 GCA_046260075.1 Anaerolineales bacterium
CCGCTTTCCTTTCCCACCACACTTTGCTTCTTCCCGTGACTGTCCTAACCGCCTTTGCCTGACCCCTTCCCCCTTCCCGAGATTCGGGAAGGGGGAAGGGGAAACAGGCGCACAACCATAAGGTAATCTCCCGGGGTAGGGGGTTAGGATAGAACCGTGAAGCGGCAAGGGTGGACGGCAAGGACAGGAACAAGGGAGGAAGGGCGATCGCGGCAGCGTGGCGCTATTCGGCTCCGCTGAGTTCCCACATCGTGATTTCCGGCGGGCAGAGGAAACGGACGCGGGGGGCGCCCATGCCCTCCATGCCGATACCGCGGCTCACATAGAGGATCATCCGGTCCACCAGGTACCGTCCGGCTTCGAACCGCTTGCCGTACAGCGATGAGGCGTACACCGCACCCAGGCCGGGGAGCCGCACCTGCCCGCCGTGCGTGTGCCCGCTGAGCATCAAATCGATGCCCGCCGCCGAAGCTTGCGGCGCAAGATCGGGCGAGTGGTACAGCAGGATCGTGAAGAGATCGGGCGGGCGGCTGCCGAGCGCGGCGAGCAATTTCGGGCCGTCGAGGAAGGGTTTGTGCGTGCAATCCACGCCGACCAGGTCGATCCGGCGCCCGTTGTGGCGGAGCGAAACCTTCTCCCCGTGCAGGCAGCGGATGTGGGAGAATCCCTCCAGCAAGTGCGGTAAAACCTCCGGCGGATCCACCGGCGGGCTGCCGCTGACCGCGTACACCCCCAGCGGGGGCTGCCATTCCGCCATCAACGACCGTGTGTCCGACCACGCCACCGGATCCATGGTAAAGGACAGGTTGAGGAAATCCCCGGAAAACAGGATCAGGTCCGGCTGCAACTCGCGGATCATACGCTGCAATTCCTCTTCCCGCTCGGTCTTCCGCTCCAAGTGCAGATCCGCCAAGTGCAGGATTTTCAGCGGCGGCCCCGGCGGCAGCTTCGGGCTGACCAACGTTTGGCGCACCAGGCGGATGTGATGCGGTTCCACCCAGTAGGCATAGATTGCCAGGAAGGTGCCCGTCGCCTGGGAGAGGATAAACCACGGCGCGGGAAGGTAGGCAAAGGGCAGCCGCAAGACGGCCATCAGCAGCGCCGGCGGCTTTGCCGGCCCGAAGGATTTTTTCGCCGCCGGCAGGGCTGCGATCAGCGCCCAATCGGTGAGGAAGAACCCGAGCATCGTCGCCACACGGGCCAGGGATCCGCGGCTGGGAAGCAGCGCCAAAGCCAGCAGCAGCAGCGCGAACACCGGCCAGGGCAGGCGTTCGATCCGCACGGAAAGTTCGATGAGGATATGGAAGGGGCCGCCCGACGTGCCGGGAAATTCTTTGCGTCCGGAAAAACTGGGAATTTCCATCGGCGACCATTCTACCAAGGGTTGGACGGGGTTGTATAATCGGATTCCGTCTCCTCCGGATGCGCGCCGCACCGGCGGGAACGGTGGCATGGAGGATCAATGGGGCGTTTGACTTTTCCGAAGGGATTCCTCTGGGGGGCGGCGACGGCCGCGTATCAGATCGAGGGCGCCTGGAACAAGGACGGCAAGGGGGAAAGCGTCTGGGACCGTTTCACGCACAGTCCCTACCGCATCCA
>JBJYXS010000020.1:0-25329 GCA_046260075.1 Anaerolineales bacterium
CCTTCCTGGCCTTGCCGGATAAAGAGGAAATTCAGCTGGTGTTCGTCGGCGATTCGCTCGTCCGCCGGTGGGAAGACAACATCGAATGGTGGAACGAATTTTTCTCCGCATACCACCCGGTTAATTTCGGGGTCGGCATGGATTGCCTGGAAAACATTAAGTGGCGGATGCTCAACGGCGAACTGGACGGCATGCGCCCCCGGGTGTTGCTGCTGCTGGCGGGCACCAACAACCTGGATAAGGACTCCGCCGAAACCGTCGTCGGCGGGATCCGCGAGATCGTCGACATCATCCGCGATTGTCTTCCCGATACGCGGATCGTCGTATTGGGGCTGCTGCCCCGCGACGCAGACGAGACGGGAACGGATTACGCCGGTAAGATCGGCCGCATCAACCGCCGGTTGAAATCCCTTTACGCCGGTTCGGATGTGTACTTCCGCGACATCGGCGGACAACTGACGGACGAACACGGCGCGGTGCGCCGCGACATCATGCCCGACGGGCTGCATCTGAACGCCGACGGATACCGCTTTGCCGGGCCGATCCTGCAGCGGATCATCGAGGACGCGTGGCATTCGTAAGGGCGGCGCGTCTCCGCGGAATCCGGGCCTGCGCCGGAAGGATGGAAGGAACAACCCCATGAAAGTGCTCGGCATATCCGGCAGCCCGCGCAAGGGCGGCAACAGCGAACGGCTGTTGGATCAGGCGCTTCGGCCGTTCCGGGAAGCGGGCTGGGAGACCGCCGCATATCTTCTCAGCGGGATGGCCGTCGCCCCGTGCGACGGGTGCGACCGCTGCGCCCGGACGGAAGCGTGCGTTCTTTCCGACGGTATGGATGCGGTATACGATGCCTTCCGCACGTGCCATGCCGTGATCATCGCCTCTCCCGTATACTACCGGAACGTCCCCGCTCCGCTGAAGGCCGTCTTCGACCGCAGCTACGCCTTGCGCAACAGCCGCCCGCTGGAGGGCAAGCCGGGCGGCGCGATCGCCGTCGGCCGGGGAACCGGAGGCGGCCAAAGCCTGGTCCTGGCGATCATCTACAACTTCCTGCTGTCCTCGGGAGCCGTCGCCGTGCCCGGAGAGATGAACGGGGTATCCGCGGTCGCCGATCGGCCGGGCGACATCGAGCGGCAGCCCGACCGGTTGCGGCAGGCCCGTGTGTTGGGGGAGAACGTCCTCCGGCTTGCCCGGCGGATGGAACAAGCGTAGGCTTTCCGTCATGGAAAAAACCTACCGTTCCGTCCTTTTCGATTTCGATTACACCTTGGCGGATTCCTCGCCGGGCGTCGTGGAATGCGTCAACCATGTCCTCGGCCGCATGGGTTTGGGCGCGGCCGATCCGCAAAAAATCCGCCGCGGCATCGGATTGTCGTTACCGGATACCTTCGTCCGCCTGGCCGGCCAAGCGGATCCCGGGCGAAGCCGGGAGTTTGTGCGCTTGTTCACCGCCCGCGCCGACGAGGTGATGGCCGATATGACGTCGGTTTTCCCGTATGTTCCGGACGCCTTGCGAAGGTTGCGGAATGCGGGCTTCGGGCTGGGGATCGTATCGACCAAGTACCGGTATCGGATCGAAGACGTTCTGGGCCGGAACGGATTGACGGGAGCCGTCGATGTCATCATCGGCGGGGAGGACGTGGCGGACCACAAGCCCGACCCGGCGGGGCTGCGGGCGGCGATCGGAAGATTGGGAAACGCCGCGGCGGAGGTCCTCTATGCCGGCGACAGCCTGGTGGACGCCGAGGCCGCGCAGCGGTGCGGCGTGGATTTTGCGGCTGTGCTTTCAGGGACATCCGCAAGGGAGGATTTCGCGGCGTTTCCGGTCGTCCATTTTGCGCCGGACGCGGCCCGGACGGCGGATTGGCTGCTGGAACGGAAACCCCTGCGCCCCGCGGCGGATGATCCCGTGAAACCGGCGAAGAGAGCGTAATTATTTCCGCCCGGAGTAGAATAGCGACACTGCAGACACCGATCGGAGGGCGATATGCGTCACCAGAAGAACATCCATCCTTTGGTATGCCTGACCTTCCTGCTGCTATCCCTTTCCTGTTTCACCCTCACCGGCGGGAGGGAGGATTCGGCGCAACCGGACGCGGGGGCGAGCCCCACGGCGACCCGACGGGCCGCGGATGCCGGACCCGTTGCAACGGCAACTTCGAAAACCGCCTCCGGGCCGGCGGAGGGAACCGAAACACCCAAAGAGCCCACGCCCGAAGGAGGAGCCGTCGGAGGAATCCCGGAGTGCCTTGGCGATTACCAGACGGCGGACGGGTATTTCTTCGCCGCGCTGGGACTTGCGGATCCGGCCGCGCCCTCGATCCTGTACGAAGAACAGGAGGGCATGCGCCTGGTGGGCGTGCGGATAATCATCGGCAATCAGGCGGGGGAGCAACTGTATTTCTCGATCTCCGACGTCGCCGTCCAGGATGCGGAAGGCGATGTGTGGGAATCCGATTATGGATCGATGGACGGCGAAATCTCCAGCAACTACCTCGATCCCGGCGAGCGGGTGCAGGGTTGGCTCGGATTCATCATTCCCGAGGATCGCGGCGTGGAAACGCTGGTGTACCTGTACGACTTCATCGAGGATAAATACGCATACCTGCCGCTGGCCGAACCCCCGGCGGGACGGGAACCGGTCCGCGTGGATACCGCCCGTTCGCCGCGGGCGGATTCACCGCTCGGCCAGGCCGCCGAGAGCGGCGGGTTCTCCCTCAAGGCCATCCGTGTGGAGGATCCGGGGGAGCTGGCCTTCCCGGAGCTGTTCCAGCCGCCGGAGGGGATGCATCTGGTTTCGGTGGAGATCGAAGTCGGCAATACCGGCGACGAAGCGTGGATCTTCACCACGTTCGACGTCTCGTTGGTGGATGCGGGCGGTTTTTTGTATGTGGTCGATTTCTTTCTCGGGCCGGATTCGATCGAATCGGGCGAACTCGAACCGGACGCATCCTTTCGCGGCTGGGTGTCGTTTGTCGTCCCGGACGGGGCCGGACTGGAAAGCATCAAACTCTACTCGGTGTTGATGGACGGACCGCTGTATGCCGGACTGTCGGAGTAGTGATGTGCAGAAATCGGAAAAGGACGGAAAAGAGGCGTCTTTCGACGCACAGAACCGGTCTGCTTGACCGTCAGGAAGGGCGGCTGGTATAATCCGCCCGCCTTTTGAGCCTTTTTTGAGGAAAGATCATGCCGAAACGAACCTATCAGCCGAAGATCCGCCGCCGGGCCCGCAAGCATGGGTTTCGCGCTCGCATGGCCACCCGCGGCGGGCGGAAGGTGCTGGCCGCACGGCGCGCCAAGGGGCGCTCCCGCTTGGCGGTCCAGCCGCGCCACGTTAAAAAGTCCGATTGGAACAGTAGGTAATCCTCGTCCGGCCGGCGCCGCCGGCCGGGATTACGGGTATGCAGCGACGGTTTCGCCTTCATCGTACCGGAGATATCCAGCGGGTGAGGCGCACAGGCAAGTCGTATGCCCACCCGCTGCTTGTTCTGATCGCCGCCCGGAGCTGCGAGGCGGGAACGCGTCTGGCTGTCACAACCGGAAAGCGGCTGGGCGGGGCGGTGGAACGCAACCGGGCGCGCCGCAGGATCCGCGAAGCGGCCCGCCCGCATTTCCAAAAGCTTCCGGAAGGATGGGATTTCCTGCTGGTGGCCCGCAAAGGAGCCGCATCGGCTCCCTTCCGGGATCTGTCCGAAGCGGTCCGTTCGCTGTTTGCACGGGCCGGGGCGGCCTTCACCGATGACGGACGCGCATCCCGCACCGGATAGCGATCCGCCGTTGCGGTCGCTTCCCGTGACCTGGAAGACCCTGCCGCGCTGGCCGCTGCTGGCGGCCATCCGGTTCTACCAACTGACGCTTTCGCGCCTGATCGCCGTAGATACCTGCCGCTTCCGGCCGACCTGTTCGCACTATGCCTACCAGGCGGTTTTTAAATATGGGGTCTGGAAAGGCGGATGGCTGGGCCTTAAACGCCTGGCGCGCTGCCAGCCCTTGTGCGAAGGCGGATACGATCCGGTGCCGTGAAACCCGGCCGGCCTGCAGGCCGTATGGAGTTATCGAATCGATGCAACAAGAATATTCCGGTGAACATATGAACCCTACACAGAAATCGCGCCGCGGCGCACTCGCGGCGCTGTTGGTGTTTGCGGGCCTGCTGTCCTCCTGCGCCGGCGGGGCTCCGAACAAATCCTGGGCCGGAATGGCGGTGCAGGGCGCGACGGCCTTTTTGGCGCATAACACCTTCATCTCGGCCGTCAACCTCGACACCGGCCAGATGGCTTGGCAGTATCCCGCCGAGAAGGGGGATGCCACCGTCCTCTATTACAGCGATCCGTTGATCGATTCAAACGGGGATCTGGTGGCCGCGGGCTACGACGGCACGGTCGTCAAATTGGCGGCGGATAGCGGGACGGCCATCTGGACGATGGAGGGCGACGGTAATCCGATCATCGCCCCGATCGCCGAAGGGCCGGACGGCGCCTACTACGCCTCGAGCGAGGACGGCGGCCTGCTGGTGATCGATTCGGCCGCCGGCACGCTGCTCCGGCGGGTCGATCTCGGCAAGGCCTCCTCGTGGGGAACGATGGCCGTCAACGGCGACCGGCTCTACATCGGGACGATCGAGCACAAAGTCCTGGCCTACAATTTCGAAACCGGGGCGATCGACTGGTCGGTCGACCTCGGGGCATCGATCGCCGGCGGGGTGAATCTGGTGGACGGTATGGTGGTCGTGGGAACGTTCGCCAAGCAGGTCGTCGCCCTGGATCCGGAGAACGGCGAGACGCTCTGGGAGGCGCAGACCGACGGCTGGGTCTGGCAGGCGCCGGTGGAATCGGGCGACGAGCTCTTCGCAGCCGATCTGGGCGGTATATTGCGCAGCATGACGCTCTCCGACGGCCTGCCGCTGTGGCACATCGAGTTGGATGCACCAATCCAGGCCGGACCGGCGGTGCAGGATGGAACGGTATTCGCCGGCGATTCCCAGGGGACGGTATACGCCTATTCGGCCGAAGCGGGGACGCCGGCCTGGCAACGCAAGTTGGAAGGCGGCGTATTCGGCACCCTGCGGCTGGCCGGCGGCAAGCTGCTGGCGGTTGTCAACGGCGGCAAGTACCAACTGGCCGCCCTCCATCCGGGAAACGGCTCCATCATCTGGACGTACACCGAACCGAGTTGAAAACGCCGGGCTGCGTACGCGCCCGAATCCGATCCCGTGTGGAGAATGCGCGGGACAGGCCTTCAGGATAACCTATGTGGGATACCGTCATTATTAATCCTCTGATCAACGCTCTGCTGTTCCTGTACCAGCTGTTCGGCGGAAGCTTCGGGCTGGCCATCATCGTCTTCACCGTCATCATCCGGCTGGCCACCTACCCGCTGACGGCGTCGTCGCAAAAGAGCATGCGCAAGATGCAGGAGCTGCAGAGTTCCAAGGAATGGAAAGACCTTCAGCGGAAGTACGCCAAGGACAAGGAAAAGCTGCAGGCCGAGCAGATGAAGCTGCTGCAATCGGCGGGGGCCAACCCCCTCGGCGGCTGCCTGCCGATCCTGATCCAGCTGCCGATCCTGTTCGGGCTCTACCAGTCGATCGGCAACGTCATTCCCTCCACGCCGCTGCAGCTGTTCAGCCTTTCGCAGCGGATCTATGGGTTCTTCCCGGTGTCGTTGATCCCGCTGCAGAAGAATTTCCTGTGGATGAACCTGGCTCAGCCCGAGCACTTGGTCGTCCCCGGCATTCCCTTCCCGATCCCGGTGCTGGCGATTTTGGTGTTTCTCACCAGTTGGGTTTCGCAGCGGATCGTTCCGGTGATGACCACCGACGCGCAGAGCGGACAGACCAGCCTGATCATGAACATCTTCATGGTGATCTTCATCACCCAGATTTCGCTGACTCTCCCGTCGGGTCTCTCGATCTACTTCATCGTGACCAACCTGATCTCGATCCTTCAATACGTGCTGATGGGCAGGGTGGACTGGAAGCGGGTGTGGACGTTCAGCAACGCCCCGCCGGCCAATCCCAAATCGGCGAAGTAAGCAAGGTTCTTTTCCGAAAGGCGATCGCATGGCGATGGAACACAAAGCCAGTGTGGAAACGACGGCCCCCACAGTAGGGGAAGCGGTGGAACGCGGCCTCGCCCGGTTGGGTCTGCGGCGGGACCAGGTCGAGATCGTAGTGCTGGAGGAAGGCCGGTTGGGACACATGCCCGGAAAGGGGATCCCCTCGCGCGTGCGCCTTACGGCGCTCGAGGCCACCGTTCCGGAGGATCCGGAACTGGAGACGGCCCGTCAGGTGGTTCAGGAATTACTGGCGCGGATGCGTGTGAGAGCCAGCACGACGGCGCAGTGGACCAAACCGGAAGATGAGCATGAAACGCCCCACGCGCTGGTGGACGTCCACGGCCGCGACCTGGGGATCATGGTCAGCCGGCGCGCCGAGGCGCTCTCGGCGCTGCAATACCTGGCGCGGATGATCGTGGCGCGGAAATTGGGGCACCCGCTGCCCCTGATCGTGGACGTGGAAGGGTACCGCCGGCGGCGGGAGCAGCAGCTGCGGCGGATGGCCCGGCGTGCCGCCGAACAGGCGGTGGAGCGCGGGCGGACCGTGACGCTGGAACCGATGCCCGCCAACGAACGGCGGATCATCCACATCGAGCTGCGCAACAACGCGGAGGTGACCACCGAAAGCGTCGGGACCGGCCGCCAGCGCAAGGTCACCGTCATTCCGACTGCGTCCGCCGGTGATTCCGAGCCGCCTTCGGATTGACGCCCCCGCGCCGGCCGTGGTACACTGGCCCCCTTGGCGGGCCGCCTGAGGGAAAAAGGCGGCAATCGTGTTATTGAAAACGGAGGAAAAGCCATCAGCACCTCGCGACTCCGAGTCAACGAACAAATCCGAACCCGTGAAGTCCGTCTGATCGGGCCGGATGGAGCGAATGTGGGCGTCGTCAGCACGGAGGAAGCCCTGCGAATCGCCCGCGAAGCGAATCTGGACTTGGTGGAGGTATCGCCGGGCGCCAAACCGCCGGTCTGCCGGGTGCTGAACCTGGGCAAGTACCTCTACGAAAAGGAAAAGAAAGAGCGCCAGGCACGCAAGGCGCAGACTAAGATCGAAATCAAAGAAATCCGGCTGCGGCCGAAGACCACAGAGCACCACCGGTCCTTTAAAGTCCGCGACGCGCGGAAATGGCTGCAAAACGGGATGAAGGTGAAGGTCCGCATCCGCTTTCGCGGGCGGGAGATCACCTACCCAGAGATCGCGCGCGAAGATATGGCGCAGATCGCCAAGGAATTGGAAGACATCGCGGTGGTGGAACAGCAGCCGGATATGGAAGGGCGCACGATGCTGATGGTGCTGGCGCCGGGAAAGAAGAAGTAAGCCCCGGGAGCACCGCCGGAAGGTAAAGCTTCCTGCGCCGGGCGCCGTCCCATGGGAACCGAGGGACTAGCCCGGCGTTGTCGTGCCAAGCATACAGCATAGAACGGGAGTGGGCGTCATGCCTCGAAAAGTAAAGAAAGGCAAATACAAACTCAAGACCCATAAGGCCACAGCCAAGCGCTTCCGCATTACGGGCAGCGGGAAGCTTATGCGCACCAAGGGCGGCAAGAGCCACCTGCGGCGGCGCAAGTCCGCGCGCACGACGGCCCAGTTCACCACGATGCAGGAAGTGAAGGGGAAAGGGACCGCCAAACGGGTTCGGCGCCTGGCGCCGTATCTCAAGAAGCATAAATCCAATCCTCCGCGCTGACCCCGGCGTTCACCGGCGGAAAACGGTGGATGCGGGACGGCGCGAAGGCCGTCGGGCGGTCTCCGCTTCATGAAAGCGGGCGGCCGTCCAGAGTTGCCGTCGTTGCGTGCTCACAACGGGGCGTTCCGCCCGGCGCGCAGGGATTGGCAGGAGAAGTGAAGCATGACCAGAGTAAAGGGCGGTTCGCGGCCCCACCTCCGACACAAGAAAATCATCCGCATGGGCAAGGGAAAATCCGGAACGCGGCACAAGCTGTTCCGGCGCGCGAACGAAGCCATGCTCAAGAGCCTGTGGTACGCCTACCGCGACCGGCGCAACCGCAAGCGCGATCTGCGCAAACTGTGGATTGTCCGGATCAACGCCGCCGCGCGGATGAACGGAACCACCTACAGCCGCTTGATCGCCCGCTTGCACGCCGGCGGCATCCAGCTCAACCGCAAAATGCTGGCCGATCTGGCGGTGCGCGATCCGAAAGCCTTCGGCCAGGTGGTAAAAGCCGCAGGGAAATAAAGAAACCTTGATGCGAAAAACGGCCCGGGGAAATCCGGGCCGTTTTATTTTATACAGTGGCGACTATTCCGTCACCCCCGAGAGTTCGTATCGGGGCCCCGGCGTCTTTCCATCAACATACAGAAAAACACTGGATCCCCGCCCCCCGGGAAGAACACCCGAGGGCGGGCAGGAACTCGTGTGGATGACGGAATAGGCGTCGTTCGCCGGGATGACAGGTTGGATGTTGCGTTCGTTTGAGATGATGGGTTTGGTGCTGCGTTCGTTGAAAATGACGGCTCGGGTGCTACGAGCGTCGGGATGACGCGGCAACATCATTGGTTAACGCACGGCGATGGCCATTCATCTCATCAAACCTTGCCCCTTGACCCGTGCTATACTCGCCGCCATGAACCGAATCGACCGCCGCCATGAGTTCCCCTCGAAGCATGTCTGCCTGCTCGTCCAGGGGGATATCACCTCCGAGCAGGTGGATGCGATCGTCAATGCCGCCAACAGCCGCCTGCGGCACGGCGGCGGAGTGGCCGGGGCGATCGTCCGGCGGGGCGGATACACGATCCAGGAGGAGAGCGACGCCTGGGTGCGCGAGCACGGCGAGGCCGGCCACGACCGGCCGGCCCTTACCGGAGCGGGAAGCCTGCCCTGCAAGGCGGTCATTCACGCGGTCGGGCCGGTCTGGGGCTCGGGCGGCGAGGAGGAAAAGCTGCGCACCGCCGTCCGGAGCGCGCTCGAAGCGGCCTGCGAACGCGGATTTGAATCGGTGGCCGTCCCCGCCATCAGCACCGGCATTTTCGGTTTTCCCAAGGAGCGCGGCGCGCGGATCATCCTCCAAGCGGCGGAGGATTTCGCCACCGAACATCCCGAATCCGGGCCGCGCCAAATCCGCGTGACGATCCTCGATGATGCGACGTTGGATGTCTTCCGCCGGGAATTCGACCGCCGATGGCGATAATCACCAGCAAGGCCAACGGAAGGATCCGGCTCATCCGGATGCTGCAGGAACAGCGCAAGATCCGCGAACGGGAAAAACTGTTCGTGGTGGAAGGAACGCGCCTGGTGGAGGAAGCGGCAGCGATGGGCGCGCGGGCTCGGACGATACTTCATGACGGCCGGCTGGGATCGCGCGAGCGTTCGGCGGTCAACCGCCTGGCCTCTGGGGGCGGGGAGGTGCTGGAGGCCGTCCCGGACGTTCTGCGCGCCTGCAGCGACACCTCCACGCCCCCGGGATTGTTGGCGGTGCTGGAATGGCCCGATCTGCCGTTCCCCGAGCCGCTGGATTGGGCGGTGGTCGCCGACGGGATCTCCAACCCCGGAAACCTCGGAAGCCTGATGCGGACGGCGGACGCCTTCGGCGTTCCGGCTCTGATCCTTGCTCCCGGAACCGTCGACCCGTTCAACCCGAAGGTCGTGCGCGGGGCGATGGGCGCGCACCTGCGCCTGCCGGTCCGCATGCTGGATTGGCACGGGATCGGCTCGCTGTTGGAGGGGTATGCCGTCTGGCTGGCCGAGGCGCTCGAAGGCCGGCCGGTGGAAACGGTGGATTGGCGCGCCCGCAGCGCGCTGGTGCTCGGCGGCGAGGCGGCGGGGCCGGGCGAGCGGGCCCGCTCGCTGGCCCATGGATCGGTCCGCATCCCGATGCGGGGGAAAGTCGAGTCGTTGAACGCCGCGGTGGCGGGGGGGATTCTGCTGTATGAAATCTCCCGCCAGAGAGGATCCGTCGCCGGCCGCTGAGGGCCAAAGGAAGTATCGGATGATGTCGAAGGCGTTTGCTATCCAAACAACCGGTCTTTCGAAAACGTTCGGGCGCGGCTCGAACGCCGTCGCGGCGGTCAAGGATCTGAACCTGGAAGTGGAAAGGGGGCAGGTGTACGGATTCCTCGGCCCCAACGGCGCGGGGAAGACCACCACCATCCGCATGCTGCTGGATTTGATCCGGCCGAGCGGGGGAAAGGCGGAAATCTTCGGCCGCAATGTCCGTTCGGCGGGCTCGCTGGCCCGGGTGGGCGGATTGGTCGAGGGACCGGCGTTCTACGGCTACCTGTCCGCGGAAAACAACCTGGAGGTGCTGGCGCGGACGGCGGATGATTACCGGCCGGAGCGGATCCGCCGGCTCTTGGAACAGGTCGGCTTGGCGACCCGCGCCAGGGAGCCCGTCGGAGGCTATTCCATGGGGATGAAGCAGCGGCTGGGAGTCGCCGCCGCCATCCTCGGCGATCCGGATCTGGTGATCCTCGACGAGCCGACCAACGGCCTGGATCCGGCCGGGATCCTGGAAATGCGCGGTTTCATCCGCCGCCTGGCCGAGGATCACGGCAAGACGGTCTTCCTATCCAGCCATTTGTTGAACGAGGTCGAGCAGACATGCGACCGGGTGGCGATCATTCACAAGGGTGAGATGATCCGCGAAGGGCCGGTGGACGAATTGCTCGCCCAAAACGCGTCGCGTTTGCAGATACAAGCCGAGGAGGCGGAAAAGGCCGCCGCCATGTTGCGGGAACGCTGGAAGGTCGTATGCGAACCCGCCGTCGCCGGGAGCATTCCATGGCTGACCGTAGAAACGCCGCCGAGCGAAAGCCCCCGGATTGTGGAAACGCTGGTCCGCGGCGGAATCCGCGTGCATCAGGCGGTCGTCCAGCGCGAGACGCTGGAGAGTTATTTCCTGGCTGCGACGCAGGAAAGCTCCTCCGGGGAATCGAAGGCTTCCCATGATTGACCTGTTGCGCGCCGAATGGAAGAAGACGATTTGGAATTACAAACTGACCGGATTCCTGGTCTGGTCGTTTCCCGTTGGGGTGCTGGGATTCTATACCGTCATGCTGGCCGGCGGGTTGATCAACCGTCCGTGGGTGGAAGGCATGCTGGTGACCGGGGCCGGCACATGGACCGAGGACGCGATCGGCGCGTGGGGGATGCTGCTCGCGTTCCCCTTTACCGTCCTTTCGCGGATGATGCCGCTGGCGTTCATGGCGGCGGTGTTCGCCGGCGAATACCAATCGGGCATGTGGAAGAATTTGATCCCGCGCAACCGCCGGGCGAATTTGATCCTTGCGAAAATCGCCGTGGTGGCGGGGCTGATGACTCTGTCGCTGATCGCGACCTCCGTCATCACGATCGCCGGGCAAGCCATTGGGAGATACTGGTTGCAGTGGGAATACGGACCCGCGGTATCCGGAGAGGTTGTTTCCGATTTCGCCGCCCGCTACGTCCAGACGGTGCTGCTGGGCATCGACATCCTGATCATCCTCGCGGCGTTTGCGGCCATCGCGGCGATGCTCACCCGGTCCACGCTTGGCGGCTTGCTGGTCGTGTTCCTGTTTTCCACAGTGGATTCGCTCTCAATGTATCTCCTGCTGCTCCTGGGGGAGATTTTTTCCATCCCCGAAATCGTCAACCTCTACCGGTACACGCCGCAATGCAGCATCGACAATGCGCAATCCTTGATTCGCACGGGAGCCGCCGTCCGGCTGCCGCTGGAGGTTCTCCCCACGGGACCGGATCTGGGTTTTTCCCTAGTGATGCTTGTCCTGTGGACGGCGGGATTGACCGCACTGGCGCTGGCCGTCTTCCAGCGGCAGGATATCACCTCCTGAGCAGAATCTGCCGGCGGGCCTTTTCCCGGCGGCAGGAACCCTGGAAAGCCGGCGGGCCGGGAACCAACCCCCGGCTCGCCGTCCGTTCTCCGGAATTCCTCCGGCATCTATCCACGGGTTATCCATAATCCTCCCCATAATAAATTTCAGGCGGGAACGGCCGACGGATGCCGGTCCGCGGACGCCGCCGCAAAAAACCTCATTGACTTCGGGAGGAGCGACATGACAAACAGAATGCCGGATGTGACCTTCAACCTTATGGCGGATATCGGCCTGCCGATACGGAACATCTTCATGAATCCGCGGAAGATGCTGGCGGAAATCACGGTTCTGCCCGGTGAAAAAGTCCTGGATTTCGGTTGCGGCCCGGGAGCTTTCACCTTTCTGTTGGCGGATATCGTCGGCGAGAAAGGGATCGTTTACGCTTTGGACGTGCATCCGCTGGCGCTTCGGCGGATCGAACAGGGACAGCATGGCCATCGGTACGCCAATGTCAGCACGATTCTCTCGGACGGCGCCACTTCGCTGCCGGATGGGGAAGTGGACCGGATCGTTCTGTTCGATGTATTCCACTTGCTGGAAAAACCGCAAGCCGTGCTGAGCGAGCTGCACCGGGTGCTGCGGCCGCAGGGCTCCCTGTACTTCAGCGACCATCATATGCAGGAAGGGGATATCCTCTCCCGCGTTTCGCTTTCCGGTTTATTCGAACTGGTTCAGCGGGGAGAGAGCACATACCACTTCCGCAAAGTCTGAATGCCGGGGCCGAAACCCCTATATCCCCAGCGGCGCGGCCAGGTTCGGGCTCCAGTCGTCCGCCCGGACCCGGTCGGCCATTTCGGCCACGGCCGCAAGGGGGATCGAATGCGTAGTCAATTGGCCGGCGAGCTTTCCCACGAACCCCCACAGTTCCGCTTCGGCCGGCCAGTCGTCCGGTTCCCGATTGGCGTCGTTGTCCGGGAATCCGCCGCTTAGCGAAGCGCTGGGATGCACCTCGGATTGGACGTAGGCCAGGTCGCCGTTCAACCTTGTCCATAACCCGGCGGTTTTGCGGAATCCATCGTAGGCTTGGCGGATGTGGGGTTTATCGTGCGCGGTCTGGACGTGGTCGCAGGCGGCGAAGGAGATCAACACCCGCAATTCGGGAAGGTTTTCTCCGATGGCCGCGTAGTTGTGCACGGTGATGCGGTAAGGCCAGAAGTCCGCCGTTTCCTGCGGGGTGGCGACATCCGGCGGCCAGGTTTCCTTGGTAAATACGCCGTTGTCGAACAGGGCCTGGGTCAGGGCGTGCGAGAAGAACCGCTTCCCGTTGATGTGCGGCCCCTTGTCGTCGAGGACGTAGTCTTCGCCGCCCGGAACTTCGAATACCGGACGGCCCTCGGGGTAGCGTTCGTTCCGGATCCACCCCAGATGCGAATAATCCACCGCGATGCTGGTGGGGGTATATCCTTCCGGCAGGTAATAGGGATTGTAGAGCGGCTCGTGGGCTTCGTTGAAATGCCCGATCTCCAGCGGATACATTTCCGCCATGGTCGGGTTTTCCCGTCCGACGAAGTATTTCAGCCCCGTCAGATCCCGGCCGTAGTAGGCCATCACGTTCGTGGCCACCACGCCGGCGTGCGAGGAGGCGAACATCCCCACGTTGTCGTAGAGGGGCTTCGTCTCGACCAGTTCGTGCAGGAACTTTCCCTCGGTGTTGGGCATCTGTCCCAGAGCGAACCGGATAGTATCCCGCAAGGCGGCCAGGCTGTCCGGGCCGCCGAAATCGTATGTCCCCTCGCTGGCGATGTTCGATTCCGGATCGGTTTTTCCGGGCCATAAATGGAACACCGCCATCGCCCCGACGTCCACCGGATTGAACTCGTCGTGAAAACCCACCGCCGCCGGCGTGTATTTCTGGACGAACCAGGTCGAGGCGACGACGACGACCGGGGCGCTTTCCCCGTAGCGGGGCTCCGCCGGAAGATCGACCCGCACGGCGATTTCCCCGTTTTCCGGAGAGTCGATGTGCGTATAGAGCCGTTCCCCCGGACGGGCGCACCCTCCGTCGGTATCGGCGGGAGCGTTTGTGCTGCGGGGGGTGGCGGCGGACGTGCCCGCCGGAAGGTTGCACGCCGAAAGCGCCCCGGCGGCGGCCAGCAAGCCGATGGCGCCGCGGATTAACCCCCGGGCCGTCCCATTCATTTTTTCCCGCTCCTCGTATGTTTCTTCCTCGGATGAATCCCTATTTGTATTGTACGACGGTACGGAATGCCGTGCCTCTCCGGCGGCCGGAGATCGGCGCGCATTTTTGGATACGGTCCGCTCGTCCATTTTCGGCGTATCAAGTCGGTTTTTGCTGATAGAATGGCGCCTGGTGGATATCTCCGCCGGACCGAATGTGCGGACACTTCCGCATATCCGCCCGGCAAACGAAAAGGAGGGGAAGATGAAACGTTCCACTGCTTTGATTATTGATGCGGCAATTAATTTCGCTTTGGGAATTCTGCTGGTGCTGCTGATTCCGTTTCCCGACCGGATCACGCAGTTATTGGGCGTGCCCGCCGTGGAAAACGGATTCTATCCGGGCATTTTCGGCGGCGTCCTGATCGGGATCGGGATTGCCCTGGTGGTGGAAAGCCGGCGGAAAGACCCCGGCCGGCTGGTGGGGCTGGGCCTGGGAGGGGCGATTGCCATCAACCTCTCCGGCGGAGCGGTTTTACTGGGATGGCTGCTTTTCGGGAACCTGGAATTGCCGCTGCGGGGGAGCGTCTTTCTGTGGATTATCGCTTTCGCGTTGGTGGCCGTCAGCACCGTTGAGTTGATCCTCCACCTCCGAAAGAATAAATAGGTCCGAAGATCCTTGCCGGCCCCGTGTTTCGGAAAAAAGCCTCGGTCTTTACAGGCCGAGGCGGAATACCGTTATTGGCAATCTCCGATGGGGATATCCGGGATTTTCACGGCAAGCAGGATGACGGTCTATGCGGCGGGCCGTCGACTCGCCGCGGTATCATTTCGATCCGCTGAATGCCGCACTACTTCTTTCTCCCTTTCGTCTTCTTCGGGCTTCGTGCGGGCCTCTTCGCGGCCTTCCTCGGCCGGCGCCCCTCCATGTGCGCGATCACCGCATCGGCGAATTCGGAGCACTTCACTTCCTTGGCGCCCTTCATCAGACGCGCGAAATCGTAGGTGACGGTCTTGGCGGCGATGGCGCCGGCCATCCCGCGCAGGATCTTTTCGGCCGCTTCGCGCCAACCCATGTAGCGCAGCATCATTTCGCCCGAAAGAATCAGCGATCCGGGGTTGACCCGGTCCAGATCGGCGTATTTGGGGGCGGTGCCGTGAGTGGCTTCGAAAACCGCATGGCCGGTGGCGTAATTGACGTTTCCGCCCGGGGCGATGCCGATCCCGCCCACCTGGGCGGCGAGCGCGTCGGACAGAAAATCCCCGTTGAGGTTCGGGCAGGCGATGACGTCGAATTCGTCGGCGCGGGTGATGGTCTGCTGGAAGATGATATCGGCGATGGCGTCCTTCACCAGCAACCGTCCGCACTCCAGCGCCGCCTTTTGCTCGATGGCCGCCGCTGCGTCGCCGTGGGCGGATTTGGTCCGCTCCCATTGCGACCAGGTGTATACCCGTTCGCCGAATTCGCGTTCGGCCAGCGAATACCCCCAGTTGCGGAAGGCGCCTTCGGTGAACTTCATGATGTTGCCTTTGTGCATCAGGGTGACCGAGCGGCGGTGGTTGTCGAGCGCGTAGCGGATCGCGGCCCGCACCAGGCGGTCCGACCCTTCGTGCGAGATCGGCTTGACGCCTATGCCCGCCGAGCCGGGAAAGCGGATCTTGGCGAATTCGGCCGGGAATTGTTCGCGGAGAATATCGAGAAAGCGGCGCGCATCGGGCGTGCCGTCCTCGAATTCGATCCCGGTGTAGATGTCTTCGGTGTTTTCCCGGAAGATCACCATATCGACCTTCTCAGGATGCTGGACCGGCGAAGGAACGCCCGGGAAATACCGCACCGGACGCAGGCAGACGTAGAGATCCAGCATTTTCCGCAGCGCCACATTCAGCGAGCGGATCCCGCCGCCGACCGGGGTGGTCAGGGGGCCCTTGATGCCTACGAGGTAGGTCCGGAACGCATCCACCGTGCTGTCGGGAAGCCAAGTGCCGAATTTATCGAAGGCCTTCTGGCCGGCGAACACTTCCATCCAGGAAATCCGCCGGCCTCCGTCGTAAGCTTTTTGTACGGCGGCGTCGAACACCCGGACGGCGGCGCGCCAGATGTCCCTTCCGGTTCCGTCGCCTTCGATGAAGGGGACGATCGGACGATCCGGGACGGTCAGCCGGCCGTCCTTCCAGATAATGGGTTCGCCGCCGGCGGGCGGTTCGATGGTCGCGTCGTTCATGGATCTCCTTCCTCGATGATTCTGCGCTGGGCGTCGGACAGCGGGGGGATTATAGCATGGGGAAAATCCCGGAATGGTGTTTGGCGGCGATGCGTCGGCGGATCTCGGGGGATGCGAGCATGTGACGGCTGTCCGCGAGACCGCTGAGAAAGTAACAGCGTCCGGAAGACGGCTTGCCGCCTACTGGACGCTGTGAGTCCGTTTTCCGGCGCGAGTGGAAGCGGCTTCCTATTTCTTCCTGACCAGAATGAAAACCGCAGCGGCCGCAATCAATACTACGATGCAGCAGCATCCCAGTGAAAGGACGCCGCCGACCGCCAGCAGCGCCGGATCCAATCCCCCGCTTCCGCCGATCTTGCTTTCCACCCGCATATGCGAGGCGCTGTTCATCGTCATCAGATCCCAAGACAGCGTACGGCCGCTGACGGAATCGGCGTTGGTGTCCACCACCTCGCCCGGAACCCGTACGATCCACCAGGCTTCCATGTCGAACGGCATATCGGCTTCCCAGGTAAGGGCGGAATCGACGTTCGCCGCCAGGTCGTAATAGAAATGGCCGCCGTCGATCTCCAGGCGCTGGAAAGTGCCGGCGTCGAAGGTATGTTCAGTGATGGCCTGCAATCCTTCCAGGTCGTCAAACGGCTTGAAGGCGGAACAGGTGATGGATCCGTCGCCCTCGGATTCCGTCATTTGCGGAAAGTCCTCGACGCCTTCGGAAAAACTGTCGCAGACGCTCGCATCCGTGAATTCGGAAAAGCTTTTCACCATTCCCAGGAACTCTTTGCCGAGCACGATCTCCAGCTTGAAGGTTCCGGATCCGTCGGATTCCACCGTCGTGGTGATCCGGACGTTGATGGCGGGCTCTTTCTCTGCAACGGACGGAGGGGCGGCGGAGACGGCGATCAGCAGGAGGGAACAGAGAGCCAGGAGGAAGACGGTTGGATGTTTTTTCATCGGAGGCTCCTTGGAGGGCCGATCCATCGGCGGAACCAGGGGACCGGTCCGGGCTAGGCCGCCGCGCCGGCGGCTTGAAAGGAAAAATGGTATTTTTCGGCGCCGGCGGACGACGCCGGATCGTCGATTTCCTCAGGAGGAAACCGCCGCCGGTTGCCAGGCGGGGTACATATCGTTGGCGGGATCGTCGATCAGGTTAATGTTTCCCGCACCGGAAATCATGATCAGGAAGATATCGCGGTCGCCGCCGTAATTCTGGGTGTAGGCCAGCCACTGGCTGTCGGGAGACCAATCTGCGTCGGAGTTGTTCTTGTTATCGGTCAACGGATCGGAGCAGGTGCGGCGTTTGCTGAGGTCGGTGGGAGCGATGCAGATCCGGGTTCCGCCTTCGATTTTCTCGGTATATGCCACAAACTCTCCGTTCGGTGAAACGGCCGGTTCCGCCTCCTGGTGATCGCCCTCCATCACGGTCACGATAACCGGGCTGGCGGCGGGATTCCGCGTATCCCAGCGGTAGATGCGGGCCGGGCCGGACGTGGAATACAGCACCAGATAGAGAATCAATCCGTTTGCGGACCAGGCGGGATCCCATTCGTGGGATGCATTAAAGGGTTTTTCCTTGTGCAAGGCGCTGATGTTCGACACGTTCGAGCCGTCGAGGTTCATCCGGTAAATGTGGGTATACGTGTTCCGGTTGGAGACAAACGCGATCGTACTGCCGAGCAGCGAGGTCGCCGGATAGTAATCATCCCCGGGATCGTTGGTGAGGTTGACCGGATTTCCCCCGTCGGCGTCCATGATGAAAATATCGCGTTTTCCGTTCGACATCACGGCCTCGTACAGGATGTGTAGGCCGTCCGGCGTCCAGGCCACCCGTCCTTTCTTGGCGGAATCGGTGGTGAGCTGGACGATTTCCTTCGTCGAAAAATTGTACGTGTACACCTGGTTCTTGCCGCCGTTGCGGTCGCTGACGAACGCCAGGAGCGCGCTGCCGCCGGACGGCGTCGGTTCGGGCGACGGGCTGAGCGTGACCGTCGGCGAGGGGCGGGATGTCTTGGAGGGAATGCTGACCGGCCTTGCGGTTCCCTCCGGGGTCGATGCCGCGGAGTCGGTGGGATGGATCTCGGCGGTGGCGGTGTTTTTTCCGGAGGGCGACAATCCTCCGCTGAGCGCGTATCCTCCGACTCCAATCCCGGTCGCCGCCAGGCACAATACGGCGCCGATCACGGCCAGGATGGGCACGGACCGCTTGGGATGCGGTTCGCCGGAAGGAGCCGGCGGCTCTTTTTCTTTGGTGGTTTTTCCCGGTGTGCGCCGGATGACGGTCAGCGGTTCCTTGCCGGAGGGTTGGGTGACGGCGGGCTCGGCCAGTACCAGGTCCGAAACGCCCGAAAGGGACTCGAAGAAGTCCTTGATGCTCAGGAAGCGTTCCGACGGACTGAGCGACAACGCTTTCCAGATCGACGCGTCGACGGAGGGGTTGATCTGGGGGTTCCACTCGCGCAGGGGTTTCAACTCGGTCTGCCCCAATGTCCGTTCCAGGGCATCCGGCGGAATGTGGCCCGTCAGGAGGTTATAGAGGGTGGCCGCCAGGGAGTATTGATCGGACCGGGAATCAGTTGGGCTGCTTCCGTACTGTTCGGGCGGTGCGAACCCGGGGGTCAGGCTGCGCGCGCCGGTGGTGGTCACGCCGCCGACTTCGGTGGCCTTGGCGATCCCGAAATCCACCAGGACGGGTTTACCCTCCGGTGTGATCTTGATGTTGGCGGGTTTGATATCGCGGTGCGTGACCGGCGGGTGTTGGGTGTGCAGGTAGGTGAGCGCGTCGCAGATCTCCCGGCACCAGCCGAGCACCTGGGATTCGGAAAGAGCCCCGCGCCGTTCGAGGATTGTTTTAAGGTCGTCCCCGGGAACGTAATCCATGATCAGGTATTGCAGATCGCCTTCGATGAAGTGATCGGTGACGCGGGGGAGGTTCGGATGGCGCAGGGACGCCAGAAGGACGGCTTCGCGCTTGAACTGCTTCACCGCCTGCGGGAGCGGGTTGAGGTTTTCCTTGATGGCGACGGTGGTCTGGAGGGAAGTGTCTTCGCCGCGGTATACGGCGCCCATACCCCCTTTGCCGATAATGCCGATGATCCGATACCGGTCGCGCAGTGTATCGCCGGGTTTCAGGGTCATGCCGTCCGCTCTTCCACCGCTTCCACACGTTCGATGTTCGGGAAGAATTGCTTGACGGTGCCTTCCACCCAACCGTGCAGCGTGCTGGGGAGCAGCGGACATCCAAGGCAGGCGCCTTCCAGCGTTACTTTAAGGATGTTCCCTTCCACGCCGAGATACCGGATCGCTCCGCCATGATACTGTTCAATGTAGGCGCTCAGGGATTCGATCAATCCCTGGAGGGAATCGTGGTGCGCGATCTCGGGGCCGCCGGAATCGGATTCCATGATCTTCTCCTCGAGGGAATTGTACACCAAGTCCGCGATTGACAGACGCGTGGATCGGTGTACAGTGATCGCGATGGATGCGGAACGGTTTTCCCGATTGCTGTCCGCCGAGGGCCGGCAGGCGCTTTCCCGGGCGCAGGATTTGGCGCCGCGGGAGGAGCGATTCCTTGCGGATTGGGAGCGGCTGCAGCGGCAGGGAGTGGAGCGGGAACTTGCCCGGTCCGCGCTGGAAACGGCGATATGGCGGCGGCGGGCGGGGAAGAAATTCGAACGCGCCCGGGAGATGTTTTTCACCCGCGAGGGATTGGAGCAATCCACGGGCGAAGGGATCGCCCGCCATCGCGCCGTGCGTTTCCGCGGCCTGGAGGGTATAGCGGATCTGGGTTGCGGGATCGGAGGGGATACGATCGCCTTGGCGGAATGCGCGCCGGTTTGGGCGGTGGACCGCGAAGAGGTCCGCCTGCGGATGGCCCGCGAAAACGTCCGGGTATACGAGCCGGTCCATCCGGTCCGATTTATCCTGGCCGATCTCCTCCGCCCGGGATGGTCCTTCGGCGGACGGAAGCGATACGCCCTCTTTTGCGATCCCGCGCGGCGGGTCCAGGAGCGCCGGATCTTCTCCGTGAAGGGGTATTCGCCGCCCTTGGATCGAGTGGCTTCCTGGCGCGAAGCTCTGCCGTCCCAGGCATTGTGCGTAAAGATCTCTCCCGGCGTGCGGTGGGAGGAGATTGAACGCGAACCGTGCGAGGTGGAATTTGTTTCCTGGAACGGCGAACTGCGGGAGGGGGTGTTGTGGTACGGAGCGTTCCGCAGCACCCGGCGTCGGGCCACGATCCTCCCGGCGGGCGAAACCATGACGGACGATGAGGAAGGCAGCGCAGCCGTCCACGCGCCGCGCGGCATTCTCTACGAGCCCGACGGGTCGATACTGCGGGCGGGGCTGGTACGGCAGCTTGCAGCCCGGCTGCATGCGGCGCGAATCGATCCGACGATCGCCTACTTGACGGGGGATGCATTTACGCCGACTCCGTGGGCTCAAGCGTACGCCGTTGAAGAGGTAATGCCGTTCGGATTGAAGCGCCTGCGCGAGTGGCTGCGGGCTCGATCGGTGGGAAAGGTTACGGTGAAGAAACGCGGATCGCCGATTACGCCGGAGGGGTTGGAGCGGCGGTTGCGCCTGCGGGGGGAGGAGAGCCGGATCCTCTTCCTCACCCGGGTGGGCGGAAGACACAGTGTAATCATCGCCAATGACCGACTCGGTCTTAAGACCGAGTCGGTCATCAGTTAATCCTGGTCGTTCCCCGTGTATTCGAATATCTTCTTCCCCTTGTCGCCCCGGGAGTGGAACGTTTTATACCCATGACGGCCGTCAAGCCATTTAAAGACGTTCGCACGCGCCAATAGCGTTGGCTCGTTGGAGAGGAGGACGTGATAGGAAGAGTACGGCCAGTCCCGAAAATCTTCCACCAGGCCGTGCTTTTGAGGATTTCGGTGGATGTACCGGATAAGGGAGGCGAAGTACCGGTTGGTACTTATCGGAATGCGCCCGAAATGGTGCTGAAATAACGGCCCGGTGCGGTCGTATCTCTTGTTGATCGCCTTTGCGTAGGTGGAAAGGAGGTTGTTGAAGGCCTTGGAGACCTGGGCGGCCTGGAGCCCGGCGGTGCTCCGGATCCGCGCCAGAAGATGAAAATGATTGGGCAACAAGCAATAGGCGTATGTTTCCACCACCGGGACGATGTGCTTGATATACAGTGAGAGGAAGTAGGCGTAATTCCGCGCTTCGTAAAAAATGTTCTTGCGATTTACGCCGCGGTCGTAAATGTGGAAATATCTGCCGGGTGATAATGGAATCATTGTCTGCATTTTCTCCCCCTTTGACCGAGTCGGTCTTAAGACCGACTCGGTCTCAATTATACCCGCTTGCAATGCGGACCAGACGACATTATCATCGGTTTGGGCGTCCGTTCCCGTCCGCGTCCTGGCAGGGGGCTTGCGGCGGAGACGGCGGGCTATCGATATGGCGGAACGACACGAATTACTCACTTGGAACGATGTGGATCAATTGATCGATGTGCTGGTCCCGCAGTTCCGCGGGCAGTTCGACGCCATGGTGATCATCACCCGCGGCGGCGTGGTGCCCGGGGGCCTGATCAGCGAGGTGCTCGATATCAAGACCATCCTGACCGCCTCGGTGGATTTCCCCGAACAGGCCTCCAAGGCCGCCCTGCTGGCCTGGCCGAATTTCCTCCAGTTTCCGAAGGACGAATTGCTCAAGGGAAAGCGAATCCTCGTCGTCGACGACGTGTGGGGATCGGGGCGCACCATCACGGCCGTGAAAAACCGTATCCTCAGCGCAGGGGGGCTTCCGCAACTCTGCGTCCTGCACTACAATCCCCATCGCAGCTTGTTTGGCACCGCCCGACCGGAGTACTATGGCGCCATCACCGACGCGCGGATCATCTACCCGTGGGAGGGAGGACGGGGTTTGGACCACATGCTTCTCAATCACCGGGAACAGGAACCGTAACGCGCGGAGAAGGCGAATCCGCGCCGGAGGTTGGTATGCGAAAATCCGTTCGAACCATAGCCATTATCTGCTGTTTTTGGAGTCTTTATCTTTCAGGGTGCGGCATCATCGGTGGGGCCTTCACCCTGCCGGAGGAGAAAACCGCGGCTGCGGCGAACGGCGCCGGGTCCGGCGTTCAGGCCACCGTCGAAACCCCCCTGCCGTTGCAGGATGTCACCCCGTTGCCGACTGGCCGCCCCCAGTTGCCGGCCGGCTGCGTGGATGCGCTGTCGGTGAAGTATGAAGATGCCGGCAAGACCATGTGCGTGGGTGGGACGGTCTACCTGATCCTCATGGAGCACGGCACCTATTACGTTCGCTTCAGTGCCGAACGCGGAACGTTGTATATGCAAGGCGATGAGTGGGTGGACCGGATCGGGCTGCGGAAAGGGGAATGCGCCTATGCCGAAGGCACGCTTTCACGCAACATCATGGCCGCCGCTCCGGTGATGCCGATCACCCCCTACAGCCTTAAGCGGTGTCCGGTGGCTCCGGTGGGTTCGGCGCCGCCCCGGCCGGAAAACCTTCCCGATCAGTGCGCTTACGCCCTCGAGGTCACCGCCGACGATGCCGGATCGACCCAGTGCGTCGGAGGCGTCGTGGCGTTCACGAAGCGCGAAGGCAATACGTATACGGTGTATTTTTCCGACGATACGTCCTTCGGCCTGCACTTGGTCAGTAACAACTGGACGGGGCGGGAGCTGAGCGTGGGAGATTGTATCTATGTTTCCGAAGGCACCATTGCGCTGGAAACCGAATCCAACTCCCCGGTTCTTCATGTGTCGCCTGAAGATGTGATCTCCTGCCCGTCCTGAGCAGCCGTCAGGCATATGCCCGTTCAACGGATATCCATCATCTTGGCTCACCCGGATCCGGGAAGTTTCAACCACGCCGTCGCGCGGACCGCGGAGCGGGAACTCGTCCGGTGCGGGCACGATGTGTTTTTCCACGATCTCTACGCGGAAGGCCTTGACCCCATTCTGCCCGCCGCGGAGATCGCCGGAGATGCCGGCCTTCCCGACGCAATTGCCGTCCATTGCCGCGAGATCGCCCGGGCCGATGGGATCATCATCGTTCATCCCAATTGGTGGGGACAGCCGCCGGCGATCCTGAAGGGTTGGATCGACCGCGTGCTGCGGCCCGGGGTCGCCTATGAATTCTTGGAGGGCGACGGCGGCGAGGGGATTCCCAGGGGATTGCTGAAGGCCCGCGCGGTTCTTGTGTTCAACACCTCCAATACTCCCGCGGTGCGGGAATCGCAGGTGTTCGGCGACCCGTTGGAGCGACTCTGGAAAACATGCATCTTCGCATTGTGCGGCGTGACGCGGTTCCGTCGGCGGATGTTCGGCGTGGTGGTCACCAGTACGCCTGTTGAGCGGAAACGGTGGCTGGAAGAAGTCCGCGATACCGTTTCGGCGGTGTTCGCGGATTGATGCCGGCCGCCCCGGATCGGCCGGCAACATAGCGTCAGGGCAAGTGCGATATATGCGGGCCGATGTGCCGTAGCTTGGGAAAAAACGAGCGATCCGGACCGTTCCGTCCGGATCGCTCGTTTTTTCGGTTTTCTCGCCTCTTCTTCGGTCCGCGTTCCCCTATGACCGGGTTTTTTCGGTGGACGGTCCCGTTTCGTACAACTCCACCAATACTCCGCCTGTGCATTTCGGATGGATGAACACCATTCGCTGTCCGCCGGCGCCGGTTGACGGACCGTTGCCGACCAGGCGGATCCCCTTTTCCTTCAGGCGCGCAATCGCCGCGTCCAGATCGCTCGTTTCCAGACAGATATGATGCAATCCGGGCCCGCGCTTGGAAAGGTACTTGGCGATCCCGGAATCCGGATCGGTGGGCTCCACCAGTTCGATCTCGGAGTCATCCAGGGGCAGGAAGGCGATCTTCGATTTCTGCTCCGGCATGTCCTTCACGCCGGCCAGGCTTAACCCCAACGCATCCCGCCAAAAGGCCAGCGCCGCGTCGATGTCGGCCACCACTACGGCCACATGGTTTATTTTTCCGATCTCCATCAGTCAACCCTCCGGATGATATTCGCCCCAGGCGGCGCGCAGGGCGCCGCAGATTTCTCCCAGGGTCAGATTCTGTTCCACGCACTCGAGGATCAACGGCATGAGGTTGTCGGTGCCGCCGGCGGCCGTTTCCAGAGTCTGCAGCAAGTGCGCCGCTCGGGATGAATCGCGCCGGGCGCGCAGCGTCCGCAGCCGTACCTGCTGCATGTCGGCGATCGCCGGATCGACCCGCAGCATGTCCAGAGCCGTCCCCTCGCCGCTTTGGTACCGGTTGACACCCACGACGATCTGCTCGCCCCGTTCCACCGCCTGTTGCGCGCGATAGGCGGCGTCTTGGATTTCGGATTGTGGAAAGCCGCGTTCGATGGCGGCGATTGCGCCGCCGAGTTCGTCGATGCGTTGAATGTACGCCTCCGACCGCCGTTCGATCTCGTCGGTCAGAGCTTCCACAGCATAGGAACCCGCCAGCGGGTCGACCGTATCCGCCGCACCGGATTCATATGCCAGGATCTGCTGCGTGCGCAGAGCCACCTGGACCGCGTTCTCGGTGGGCAGACTGAGCGCCTCGTCCATGCTGTTGGTGTGCAGGGATTGGGTTCCTCCCAGGACCGCCGCCAGCGCCTGGACGGTCACCCGGGCCACGTTGTTCTCCGGCTGCTGGGCGGTGAGGGTGGATCCGCAGGTCTGGGTGTGGAAGCGCAGCTTCTGTGAACGCGGATCGCGGGATCCGAAGCGTTCGCGCATGATCCGCGCCCACAACCGCCGGGCGGCGCGGAACTTGGCCGTCTCCTCCAGGAAGTGATTGTGGGCGCTGAAGAAGAAGGCCAACTGCGGAGCGAAGGAATCCACCTCCAGACCCGCCTTCCGGGCCGCCGCCACGTAGGCGATGGCATTGGCCAGTGTGAAGGCCACTTCCTGCACCGCGGTGCTTCCGGCTTCGCGGATGTGGTACCCGGAGATGGAAATGGTGTTCCACTGCGGCAGCTCCGCGCGGCACCAGGCGAAGATGTCGGTCACCAGGCGCATCGACGGCTGGGGTGGGAAGATGTATGTTCCGCGGGCGATGTACTCCTTGAGGATGTCGTTCTGGATCGTTCCCCGCAGGCGG
>JBJYXS010000021.1:0-2619 GCA_046260075.1 Anaerolineales bacterium
CCGGCGCGCGCACGCTGCTCGACCCGCTGTGCCGGTACGCGGATTACATCGGCGAGGTATTCGGCGGCCGCCCCGGGCAGAAGCGGGGCTATCCCGGACATGAGGAGATCGAGCTGGCGCTGGTGAAGCTGTACCGGGCGACGGGGGAGCGCCGTTACCTGGAGCTTTGCCGGTTTTTCATCGAAGAACGCGGGCGGAAGCCGCATTACTTCGACGACGAGGCGCGGGTTCGCGGAGAGGACCAGCGGGATTTCTGGGCCGGGACGTACGCCTACATGCAGGCCCACCGCCCGGTGCGGGGACAGGCCGAACCGGTGGGGCACGCGGTCCGGGCGATGTACCTGTATGCGGCGATGGCCGACCTGGCCGGCGAAACCGGCGACCGGGGCTTGCTGGATGTATGCGAACGGTTGTGGGAGCGTCTGTGCGGGCGGAAGATGTACATCACCGGCGGGATCGGATCCGCGCGCGGGATCGAGGGGTTCGCCGCCGATTACGATCTGCCCAACGAGGCGGCCTACGCCGAAACATGCGCCGCGATCGGGTTGGTCTTCTGGGGCCGCCGCATGCTGGAGTTGACCGGCGACGGCCGGTATGCGGACGCCGTGGAACGGGCTCTGTACAACGCGGTGCTGGGCGGCGTATCGTTGGATGGCGCAAAATTCTTCTACGACAACCCCCTGGCCTCCGAGGGAAAACATCACCGCCAACCGTGGTTCGAGTGCGCCTGCTGCCCGCCCAACCTGGCGCGTCTGCTGGCCTCGCTCGGACGGTACGTGTACCGCGTGCGCGAAACCGAGATCGCGGTGGATCTGTACGTTCAGGGTTCCGGGAAATTTACAATCGAAGGCCGGGACGTCGAACTGAGCCAGGAAACCCGCTACCCATGGGACGGCGCCGTGACGGTGGGGTTCGCCATGGAACGGCCGGCGGCATTCGGATTATTGCTGCGGATCCCCGGCTGGTGCCGTGCAGCGCGCTTGAGTGTGAACGGAGAGTCCATGGATGTTGCGGGGGCGGCTCAAAACGGCTACGTCCGAATCGAGCGCGCCTGGAATCCGGAGGACCGGGTGCGACTGGACATGGATATGCCTGTGGAACGGATCCGTGCCCATCCGGACGTGCGACAAGACGCAGGCCGGGTCGCGCTCCAGTGCGGCCCCCTCGTCTACTGCCTGGAGGGCGCCGATCACGACGTGCCGCTGCAGCGGATCCGTTTGCCGGATGCGGCTTTGTTGGAGGCGCGGTTTGCCGACGATCTGTTCGGCGGAACGGCGGTGATCGAAGGTGAGGCGATTTCTGCTGATCTATCGGAATGGGGGAACAAGTTGTATCGTACGGATTCCACGGCGGGAACCCCTTGCCGGATGACCGCCGTTCCCTATTATGCGTGGGATAACCGCCGTCCGGGGCGGATGCGGGTGTGGATTCCCGCCGCATGAAGCCGGTACGGCGGTTTTTCAGCGGAAACCGCCCATCTACCCGCTTGCCCGGCTTCCGATTGAACATTATACTGGTGCCCCACCCGCGAAGTATTCCGCAGGAGGAGGCCGCAATGAAACGACAATTGATGATCCTCTGTGCTTCCCTGATTTTCGCCGCCGCCTGCCTGACCACGGCCACCCCCGGATCGGCTCCCATCGAGACCGAAGTCGCCCGGCAGCTGACCGCATCGGCGGGCCTTACCCAGAACGGCGCGCCGCCCGAAGGCACACCCCAACCCCCGAACGGCTCGCCGGGGGAGCTGCCGACGGTGACTTCGACCGACACGTTACCGGCCTCGTTGACACCCACTGAAACACCGACCGCTACGCCAACGCTGTCCTTCACACCGCCGCTGGAAGATCCGAAACTGACGCTGGGATCCCCCACCTTCTGGACCGACTTCCCCAACGCCACCAATTTTTACCTGTACGAAGATTCGAACGTGCGCTTTGCCATCGACAGCCATAAATTCGTCATGACCGCCAAGCAGGCGAATTCCTACGACAGCTGGACGCTCACCGCATGGAAGCTGACAAATTTCTACATGGAGATCATCGCCACGACCGATTCGTGTTCCGGCCGCGACCGCTACGGCCTGGTGGTCGGGGTGCCCCCCTCGGACAGCTACCCGGCGTATCTGCTCCGTTTTTCATGTGACGGGTATTATTCCTTCGGCTACTTCAACCTCGACATCGACAATAAATTCCATTACCTGAAGGACTGGACCTCCAGCACGCACATCCTGGCCGGTTCTAGCCAGACCAACCGGATGGGATTCAAGGCCGAGGGGACTCATCTTTCTATGTATGCCAACGGGCATTTCCTGGCCGATGTGAACGAACCGTCGTTCGGCCTGAGCCGGACCGGTTTATTCATCGGATCGGCCAACACCGTTAATTTCACCGTCCGGTTGAGCGAGTACGCATACTGGACCCTTCCGTAATCCCGTTCCGGGACCTCGGGCACTCCACAGGATTGATCTATCCATGAAATATGCTTCTTCGACGGAAGGGGTCGGGGGACGGGGACGCCGTCGGCCGCACGCGGCCGTTCCGGCGCTGGCGGCGATGCTGGCGGCGGGATGGCTCTCCGCCTGCAGCATCGAGATGATCACCCCGACGGCGGAGCCGACGC
>JBJYXS010000022.1:0-1587 GCA_046260075.1 Anaerolineales bacterium
CGTCCGCGGCGGCGACGCCATGCGGGATTGGTACGAAAAGACCCGTGCCCGCCTGCAGTTCCCGCACGAATACCTGGCCGTCCGAACCCGGTTCGGAAAGACCCACATGCTCGCCGCCGGCTCCAAGGAAGCCCGTCCGCTCCTCCTGGTGCAGGGCATGGGGGGCAATGCCATGCTGTGGGAGCCCCAGTTGGAGAGGCTTGCCCGGCGGTACCGGGTGTATGCGCTCGACGTCATCGGCCAGATGGGAAAAAGCGATCCGGTGTGGCTTTCCTACCGCGACGACAGCTTCTCGGAATGGCTGGCGGATGTCCTCGACGAACTCGGCATACCATCGGCGGGCTTGGCGGGGATGTCCTTCGGTGCGCGGCTGGTCCTGCGCTTCGCCGGGTACGCCCCGCGGCGGGTTGAACGGGTGGCCCTGCTCAGCCCGGTCGGGATTGCTTGGATGCGCTGGAGCATCATCGGACGGGTATTGCCCCTGGGAATCGATCTCCAAAAACCGTCCGATGAAAAGCTCCGCCGTTTGCTTCACGCCGTCTTCGACGTGCCCGGCCGCACGATGGACGATCATTGCGCCGAGGCGATGTTCATCATCCTGAAATACTACCGCCCGGTGAAGGGGATGCGGCAGATCCTCGACGGGCTGACTCTGTTCCCGCCGCTGCCGGCCGCCGGACTGCGGTGCGTGCGCGCACCGGCGCTGCTCCTGGTGGGCGAGCACGAGCAATTGTTCCAGCCAAGGGCGGTCGTCGAACGGGCGCGGCAACTGCTGCCCAACCTGGCCGCGGCCGAGATCGTGCCGGGGAGCGGCCACCTCATGCAGTACGATCAGCCGCTGTTCGTCGGTTCCCGGCTGTCGGAGTTCTTTTCCGAAGAAGCGGAGTAACGCCGAAACGGTCGTTCGGTTTTTTGCCTTGATACAATTACCGGCGCGGATTCGGTCGTCCCCGGTTGTATATTGCGGGCGGAGAGCATGGCCAAGAAGAAATTCTACGTCGTTTGGAAGGGGCGTCAGCGGGGAATTTTTTCCTCCTGGGAGGAGTGCGAAGCCCGGGTGAAGGGATTCACCGGCGCCCAGTATATGGGCTTCGAATCCCGCGCGCTGGCCGAGCAGGCCTTCCGCGGAACGTACGAGGAATTCCGCGACGGGAAGGCCCGCGCCGCCAGGCTCAGCCGCGGCGGGGACGGGCCACTGGGCGATTCGATCGCCGTCGATGCGGCCTGCTCGGGAAATCCCGGACCGGTGGAATACCGCGGAATACACGTCGGTGAGGGACGGGAGGTGTTCCGGCTGGGACCGATCGCGGGCGGAACAAACAACATCGGCGAGTTCCTGGGAATCGTCCACGCACTGGCGTATTTGCGGAAGAAGGGCTCCGACTGGCCGATCTACAGCGATTCGACCCAGGCCATCGGCTGGGTGAAGGCCAAGCGCTGCGGAACGAAGCTGCCGCGGACGGAGGACAACCGCAAAGTGTTCGAACTGATCAGAAGCGCCGAAATATGGCTGGAAAAATTCACCTACGCCAACGAAATCCGCAAATGGAAAACCGGCGAGTGGGGGGAAATACCGGCCGATTTCGG
>JBJYXS010000023.1:0-6274 GCA_046260075.1 Anaerolineales bacterium
GGATCCGCGCGTCCGGCCGCATCCGGCGGTTCGCTCCGGAAAAAATCAACACCCAAGAAACGCCTGCGCGTGGTGGTCCTTCACAACCTAAAGAAGCATGCGCCGGCCGACAAACCCCATCCCGCCGATGCGTTCGCCGAACTCGACAGCGAATCCAATATCGCCGCCTATGCCAAGGCGTTGCGCGCCGCCGGCCACCATGTCGTCGGAGTGGCCGGGAATCCGGATCTCTTCCGCCGGTTGAGGCGTTTGAAGGTGGATATCTGCTTCAATACGTGCGAAGGGTACCGCGGCGACGCGCGCGAGGCCCAGGTTCCCGCCATCTTGGAGATGATGGGAATCCCCTATACCGGCGGGAAGGTCACCTGCCTGGCCAATACGCTTGATAAAGCCGCCACCAAACGGATTCTGCAGGCCTACGGCCTTCCCACGCCGGCGTTCCAGGAGTTCCCCCACGCCGATCTTCCGGTGGACAAGGACCTGCATTTTCCCCTGTTTGTCAAGCCGAATCGCGAAGGGACCGGGATCGGAATCGACACCCAATCCCTGGTCCGAAACGAAGACCAACTGCGCGCCAAAGTGGCCTATATATTAAAGGAATACGGCGGCACCGCCTTGGTGGAGGAATACATACCCGGCCGCGATATCACCTGCGGGCTGGTGGGAAACCTGACGGCCCACGATGCCGGACAGCCCGTCCCGGACCTGCGGGATACGCCCCGGTTGCCGGGCGGCGGGCTGGATTGGAACGGTATCCATATATTCCCGATTTCCGAGGTCGACCATTCCCGGATCCCGGATATGGATCCTTACTACTCATACGCGGTGAAAGCCCTCTCGTTGGAGGATTATCCCTTCTTCTGCCCGGCGCCCATCCCCGATGCGATCGCCGACGAAGTGATCCAATTGACCCTGGAGACCTTCCGGGTGACGCGGTGTTTGGATTTTGCGCGCGTTGATTTCCGGCTTCACGAAGGCCAAGGGCTGAAACCCTACATCGTCGAGATCAACGCCCTGCCGGGCGTAACCCCGATCAGCGATCTGACCCTGTGCGCGCAATCGGAGGGGTGGACGTACGATCAGCTCATCCAATCCGTGCTGGAGGCCGGTGCAAAACGGTACGGATTGATTCCCGACGGACGGGAAGCGGCGGATTCGGAGAAACCGGCCGGTCCCGCGGAATCGGATCCATGAAAAAGGCTGCCGCCGTCACAGAGCACCGATCCGACCGAAACCCGACGCCCGACGGCACACCGGATCGTTTGGCGATAGCGGCTAGCCGGCCGGATGACCGGGCGGCGATCGGAGAAATCGTCCGCCGGTCCGGCGTGTTCAGCGCGGAAGAGGAAGAGACGGTGTATGAATTGTTCGACGAGTATGTGGAGTCGGACGATTCGGGTTACGAATGGCTGTCGGCGCGGGTTGACGGCGCGCTGGCGGGGTTTATCTGCTTCGGTTCGACGCCCCTGACGGAAGGCGGATATGACCTGTACTGGATTTGCACGGATCCGGATTGGCGGAATCGGGGCATCGGCCGCTGCCTGTTCGCTGCGATGGAATCCAGCATCCGGAAGTGGGGCGGCCGGCTGGTTATGATCTGGACCAGCGGCGCGGAGGCATACCTCCCGTCACATCGTTTTTACGAGCGGATGGGTTGCGGCCTGTCCGCGACGGTCCGGGATTATTACCGCCCGGGCGAAGACTTACTGGTGTTCGTAAAATACCTCCCCCCGCGGAAAACAAAAAAGAAAACCTCCTGACCCGGATCTTTTAACGAAAAGACAACCGATGCGGCGGCGGATGCATTCCGCACGCTGCGACAACGGCCGCGGGTGCCGGCGCACCGTTGACATTCCGCGACGCCGGATCGGAGCGGTGATCGTATGGACGCGACCGCGGACACGGCGCTGCTGCGGATGGGTAATAATTTGGAAAATATTATTATCCGAATCGAACGGATCGTCGTACGCCGCAGAAGAACGGTTCGATGCTCCGGAAAAGCTGCCGAGAAACAAAAAAAATATTTCAATAAGAAAAAAATTTCCCGCAGACGGACGAAGAACCCCCGGCATCGGCTTAAATGTTAAAAGAGTGAAAAAAAAATTTTAAGATTCACCCCATTGACTTACCCTTTTTGTACTGTAAAATAAAAACGATTAAAGGAAAAACGGGGTTTTTCCGGGAACAACACACACAGGAGTGACATGAGACGAAACGCGAAAGAAATTTTTCTTCCGTACTCGGTGTTGATCCTTCACAACGTAATGAGCGATTGGACTTCGGCGGACATCGAAACCGCCGAACAAGCGGTGACCAGGATGAAGTACGGTCTGACATCGCTTGGCATGGAAGTCACTTCGATCCCCGTCCGGCGCGATATCGAAGGCGCGTTGCGGGGTTTTGATCCCAGGGAATGCATCGTCTTTAATTGGTGCGAAGGACTGGACGGTGCTCCGAACGCTTACGACGCTGTGCCGCCGATTCTCGAACGGCTCGGATTCGTCTATACCGGATCGGATGCCTGGACGCTGCACGTCACCGAAGACAAGGTGGCGACGAAGGAAATCCTCCGCCGGCATCGAATCCCCACGCCGCAATCGGCGGTGTACTCGCGCCCGCCGCAAAACGGCTGGATGCGGTATCCGGCGCTGGTGAAACCGGCCACCGAACATTGTTCCTACGGCATTACCCCCGAATCGGTCGTCGACAACCCCCAGCAGCTGCGGGAGCGCGTGGAGTACGTGCTCGACAACTGGCATTGCAAGGCGTTGGTGGAGGATTTCATCGACGGGCCGGAATACAACGTGTCCGTCTGGGGCAACGATCGATTGGACGTGTTGCCGCTGGCATGCATCGATTATTCGGTTTTTGAGGACTATCACGACCGGCTGTGCAGCTACGATGCCAAGTGGGATCCGGAATCCGAGGCGTATATGCTCACCTCGGTGAAATGCCCGGCGCCGATGGACGACGAGTTGCGCAAGCGGATCGAGGGATACTGCCGCCGAACGCACCGCGTGCTGCGCGTACGGGATTACGGACGCGTGGACCTGCGCGTCCGCGACCGCATCCCCTACATCGTGGACATCAATTCCAATCCGGACATCACCATGGAGGGCGGTTTCGCCCGTTCGGCGCGCGCCGCCGGCTATGATTACGGACAGACCATCGCCCGAATCCTCGGCATGGCGGCGGAGCGCTTCGCCATACCGGCGGAGATTCCGGAACCGATGATGGTCATGGCCTGACGATAAAAAAATCCGAACGGAAGCCCCGCCGTAGGCGGGGCTTTTTTCTTTGACGCCGGGCAGCCGATCCGCCGGGCGATCGAAAACCTTGGTACAATTCACAGCCGGCGGCAGGTCGATGCACCAACTTCCCCTTTTTAGCGCGAATTGTCTGACGGTTTCGGAAATCAACCGCATGGCGCGCCGGACGCTCGAAAGCGACCCGGAATTGCAGGATGTCTGGGTCGGCGGAGAAATATCGGGTGTCTCGCGTCCCGCCTCCGGTCACGTCTACTTCACATTAAAGGATTCCTCCGCCGCCCTCCGCTGTGTGATGTGGCGCGATATCGCCGCGCGGGTGATCCTCCCGAAGGATGGGGAGGCGGCGGAAGTCCACGGGCATATCAGCCTTTATGAGACGGGCGGCCAATACCAGCTGTATGTGGACTATCTGCAGGGGGCCGGCCAAGGCGAGTTGTTCGCCGAGTTTCAGCGTCTGAAGAACGCATTGGCGGCCGAAGGGCTTTTCGACCCGGAAAGAAAACGCGCGATTCCCCGCTGGCCGAGGCGGGTTGCGGTGGTCACCTCGCCGGTCGGAGCGGCTTGGCGCGACGTGCAAACCGTGTTCGCGCGCCGCTATCCGGTCTGTGAATTGCTGCTTTCCCCGACCGCCGTCCAAGGAGAGGATGCGCCGAAACAAATCTGCCGCGCTTTGCGGAAGGCGGATGGGGAGCGGCCGGACGTCGTGCTGCTCGTGCGCGGCGGCGGAAGCATAGAGGACCTGTGGGCGTTCAACAGCGAGTCGGTTGTCCGCGCCGTTGCCGGTATGCGGTCGCCGGTGGTCAGCGGGGTGGGGCACGAAACGGATTTCACGCTGGTGGATTTCGCCGCCGACCTGCGCGCACCGACTCCCTCGGCGGCGGCGGAGATGGCTTCGCCGGACCGCCGGGAATTGATCCAAGACCTTCGCCAGCACGAAAGGCGGATGGCGGTTCGGATGGAATCGGTCATTCGCGGACGGGCGGATCTCCTCCATGCCACCGGGATCCGGCTGCGGTCGGTCTCCCCGCTGCACCGGTTGCAGAACGTCCGCCAGCAAGTCGATGAAATCTCGCGCCGGGCGGAGAGCGCCCTGCGCGGACGGATCGCCATCCAGCGTACGCGGGTGGAGGGATTGGCCCGCTTGCTGGACGGGATGGGCCCGGTCCATGTCCTGGACCGCGGGTACGCGTTGGTGTGGAACGCGGCGGAGGGAAGGTTGGTGCGGTCTGTGGAGCAGGCCCCGCCGGGAACACCGTTGCGCATCCAGATGGCTGACGGTAACTTGGCCGCCCGATCGGAAGGACCGTCGGATGCGCCCCCCGGGCCGCATCGGGCCGCATAACAGGAGCGAAAGAGATGCCGCCGAGAAAAAAGAAAAAGACCGCCGATCAGGAACCCGGATACGAAGAATCGTTCGTCGAACTGCAGGAGATCGTCGCCACGCTAGAAGCCGGCGACGTGCCGCTGGAGGAGGCGATGGCGCTGTTTGAACGCGGACAAATGCTGACGAAGCGGTGTAACGAACTCCTCCAAAACGCCGAACTCCGGATCCGCAAGCTGGTGCAGTCGTCCGATTCCGACGATCCGGAAGCATAGCGGGAGGTTCCGTAAACCCATGGAGATACTGGACAACAAGATCCTCGGCTGCGTGCTGATCGCCTGGCTTATCGCTCAGTTCAGCAAACCGTTCATCCAATATTTGCGGACGGGGGAATGGGCCTGGGCGTGGTTCTTCAGCGCCGGCGGGATGCCGTCTACCCATTCGGCCATCATCACCACTGCGACAATGGCGATCGGTATGCGCATGGGGCTGGCTTCGCCGGAATTCGCCTTCAGCGTGGCGGTATCGATGATCGTGCTGTATGACGCGGCAGGAGTCCGCCGCCAAGCCGGAGAGCACGCGCGGGTGATCAACGCCATCATCGACGATCTGGCTCACGGCCATCCGCTGAAAGAGGAAAACCTGAAGGAGCTGTTAGGGCACACGCCGAGCGAAGTCATCGTCGGCATGGCGCTGGGGATCACCGTCGCGTTGCTGATGATGTCCTGCTGATGGATGCCAAAGCGCTTTCCAAATGATCGCAGAAACCGCTAGCCGGCGGTGTTCCGGCGTCGGTGGGCAAGGCTTTCCCTGTTCCCATTGGCAATCTCTCCCGGCATTCCCCCCCTAATTCCCGCTGTAGAGAAATGGTGGAAACGAGGATAATGTTCCGGCGCCCGCCCGGCGGGGTTTCTATGATATGGGGAACGGAGCTGTTCCGGACGATTTCCGGCTATGCTTTGCGGCCGGCGGGGAACAGCGAGGACGCTTTTCGACGGATGGATTGGAGTGTGGAATGGGCCTCCGGCGAACCCGTCAGCAGGCCGGCTGCGCCGTATACCGCTGCGCCGAGTGCGATTCCACCAAGGCCAAGAATCCACAGCGAAGCCGATCCCATCATACGGCACCATACTAATAAGAAAACGGCCAAGACCGAGGAGGCCAGAACCGTCCGGCCGATGCTTAGCCAGTCGGCGCGGTCCAACAACCGGCGGATCTTCCGCCGCAGCAGGAACATGAGCGCCGCCATCTCCAAGATAGTAGCCAGGGAATTGGCCAGCGCCAATCCGCCGTGCGGCATCCATCCGAGGCGGGAAAAAACCCCGATCAACCATAAGCTGAGGGCGACATTCAACACCATTCCGCCGACGCTGACCGCCACCGGCGAGGCTGTATCCTGCAAGGCATAGAAGGCGCGGGCGAGGACTTCCAGCAGCGAATGCGACACGAGTCCAAGCGAGAAGAAAACCAGCGCCCACACCACCATTTCGGTGGAATGCGCGTCGAAGGCGCCGCGCTCGAACACCATCCGGACGATCGGCCGGGCGAGGAAGACCAATCCCACAGCGGCCGGCAAGGCCAGGAAGAACACCGCCCGCAGGACCGAAACGACGGTCGACCGCATTTGGCCGAATTGTCCGCGGCTGACTTGTGCGGAAAGGGTGGGGAAGGCCGCCGTCCCCGC
>JBJYXS010000024.1:0-5173 GCA_046260075.1 Anaerolineales bacterium
ATGGATACAACGAAAAACACGACAGGGGTAAGTGGTGAAGGAAATAATATTTTGAAAAAGAAAATCACCGCTATGGGACGCCAAGAATACCGATTCATAATTTTCAATAATCATCTTTTTCCCGTCGGGCGAAGGATAGGCTATGCCGCCGCCTCCCCGCTGGAACATTCTTGAGATGGCGCCCGTATCAACGTCGATTGAAAATAAATTATTATGTGGGCCGGAAAGTTGGCCCGAAGCGGAGCAAGCCTTGGTAGTAAACAATATGTGATGCGTCTGTGGAATCCATTTTACGGATTGTTCATCGGCTGATATTATCTGATCCTCAATTACTTCCTCTAGGGCGCTGGTTTGAAACAGCGAAAGCAGCAAACGATGGTTGCCGCCATCATCGTTCATTGCGAAAATCTCGACATGATCCCCATTAATCCCTCCTCGCAAATATATGAATACCTTTCCATCATCAGACAAGCGAATATCGGAAAGATCGTGAGGAATATAGTAGTTCGCGGTAACAATAACTTGAGACCCAGGAGGATCCACTCTCCAAATCCCATCCGGAGTATAAAAAACCACCCGCAGGTTCGGCATGGAAATCGGCGTGGGCGTGATGGTCGGCGTGGGTGTAGGAGTATATTCTAAAGTGGCCGTCTGCGCCGGTTTTTGTGTTGGCGACGAAGATGGGGCGGAGGACGGGGCAGCAGTGGGGGTTTCGGTTGAAAATGGTTTTAGAGCCGGGATATCGAAGGGCTGGCACGCCGGCAGGAGAAGGGTCAGGAAAATCATTGCCCGATGGATCAGCCGTCGTTTCATATGGAAAGATCGCCTTTCCCTATATCAATTCATCGATCCAGAATTACGGCATCGGTACCGATATGCGTCGATTTTATTGCATGATAAAAAATGTGAGGAGAAGGAAGCGGCTTCCGAGTGCCTACCGCCACTCCTTCAACGCCAGCACCCGCAGCAGCAGCAGCGCCGCGAGCGTTCCGGGAAGCGCTCCGCCGAGGTTGAGCGGGCCGGCGGTCCACAGGCGGAAATCGCCCGCTTCCGCGGCGAAATGGCCGGCGGCGAAGCCGATCCACGAAACGACGACGCACAATCCCAGCATCCGGTAGGATTTGGACGGCCAGACCAGGAAGAAGACCGACGCGACCAGGGTGGCGATGATTACCCCCAGAACGATTGCCAACGGATTCAATCCAATGCCTCCGAAATGACCGCCGCTCCCAGGCAGACTTCCCCCTGGTAGAAAACGGCGGATTGGCCGGGGGTGATGTCGCGCTGCGGCCTTTCGAAACGGACGGTGACGCCGCCCGTTCCACCGACCCTCACTTCCGACGGCTGTTCCTCAGAAGTGTACCGGATTTTCACCCGGGCGCGAAACGCCCCGGCGGGAGGTTCTCCGCGCACCCAGCATGCCGGTTCCGTCAACAAGGTTCGATGCCCGAGCTCGTCCGCCGTTCCGACGATCAGCGTGTTACGCGCAACGTCGATCTCCAGGGCGTAGAGCGGGCGGGGGGAAGAAATGCGGATCCCCTTGCGCTGACCGATGGTGAAGCCCGGCAGACCCTCGTGCCGGCCCAACTCTTCCCCTTTCCGGTTGAGGATCGGGCCCGGACGAAAGATATCCGGGGCGTACTTTTTCAGGAAGCGGCGGTAATCGCCGCCGGGCACGAAGCACAAATCCTGGCTGTCGGGACGGTCGGCGACCGGCAGATCCAAGCGACGGGCATGCGCGCGGACTTCGGTCTTGGTCATTTCGCCAAGCGGGAACAGTGTTCGGGCAAGGTCGTCCTGACCCAACGATGCCAGGACGTAGGCTTGGTCCTTGGAATGATCGACGCCGCGCAACAGCTCGAAGCCGGCGCCGGTTTTGCGGATCCGCGCATAATGGCCGGTGGCGAGATACGCCGCCCCGAGTTCGAGAGCGTGCCGCATCATAAAGCCCCAGCGGATGGCGCGGTTGCACGCCAGGCAGGGGTTGGGAGTCCGGCCGCGGCCGTACTGGTCGATCATCGGCGCGACGACTTCACGGCGGAACGGCTCGCCGGCGTCGACGAGGTGGAAGGGGATATCCAGCCGCTGGGCGACGCGCCGGGCGAGAGACACGGCGTTCGAGGAACAGCAGCGGTTTTCGAATTCGGTGTCCGGGTCGGTCCACAGGCGAAGCATCATCCCGGCGACGTCGTATCCCTGTTCGGCCAGGAGCGCGGCGGCGGTCGAGGAATCCACCCCGCCGCTCATCGCGACGACGACCCGGGCGTTTGCGGAAGGCGGCATGGGGGCATTCTACTTGCCGGAAGAATCGCCGTCAACGAGACCTCGAGCGCAGCGGGGACGCAACCCTCCAGCGAAGGCCGGGAAAGGCATCAATAGAAAAAGCATACCGGCGTGTTTTGAAAATAGATAAGAAAACGGCGTCGGAGATGGGGTATTCACGACCGGTGAAAGGGTTCTCAGGAAATCCACAGGATCGCTTGCTATAGTATTTCCGGTTGGGTCGGCCATTCTCTCCTCGCAGGCGGCGGCCGCGACCCTTCTATCGGTTGAAAACAACGGGTATCGGTGTGTTTCGAATTATTCGGAGGGAATGGATTTCGCGGTCGCCCGCCTGCGCATAGGCAAGGGACAACATCCGTCCGGAACCGGCTGCAGCCGGTTCCGGACGGTTTGTGATATTCGGCTTCCGAAATGTCCTTTACGAATACCGGTGTACGGCTATTGAACGTTGATTAGCGGCGGATGTTCGTGCGGGACGGTCGGAGCACGGCATCCGCCCAAACCGCGTACAATGATGGCGGAATCCCGTGGTGAAATGCGAATGGAGCGTCATCATGAACAAACCTATCTGTAAAGTGGTTTTCATCAGCATGTCTATAATGGCGTTTTCCGGATGCGGGGGCGGGAGTCCGGCGGCGACATCCGAATCGGTTCCCCCGACGGAAAGCGCCGGGGAAACGACGGCGGCGGAAAGTCCTGAACCCGCGGATACACCGCAAACATCGGATGGGGGAATCGTGGAAGACGTCGCCGGCCGGATCGTCTGGCTCCGGTCGTCGAATCCGTACGGGCACACGGGTTTCAAGCTGGAATCCGGCGGCAAGGTGATCTATCTGGATCCGGTCGAATTGACCAGCCTGGACAGCCTGCCCAAGGCGGACGTGATCCTGATCACGCACCCGCACGAAGACCATTTCTCGGTACCGACCATCGCCGCACTGACGAAAGAGGGAACGGTCGTCGCGTCGATCCGGCAGGTCGGCGATTCACTCGCCGGGGTGGATTTCGTACCCATGGCGGTCGGTGATACAGCGGACGTCGGCGGCCTGGAGGTGACGGCCGTCGCGGCTTACAACGACTATCACCCCAAGGATCAGGGATGGCTGGGATTCGTGTTTACGGTAGAGGGTGTGCGGATCTATTGCACGGGGGATACGGATTGGATTCCGGAGATGGAATCGATTACCGGGATCGATATCGCGGTCGTCAACCTGCGCTCTCCCTATTCCCTTTCGGGACGGGATGCGGTCCGAGTGGCGGAAACGATCAAACCCAAAATCGTCATCCCGGTCCATTGGATGCCGGATGACGATACCTACGGGGACCAGGCCGAGCTGGAGTATCTCCGCGAAAACATCCCAGCGGGGGTACGGCTGTTGGTGCTGGAACCGACTCCGTAAAGGGAAAGGGTGAAGCCGCGCAGGGTTGAAAGGTCAACGGAAAAAAGTGATGAATATCTTTCTTTGGATTCTGCAAATCATCCTGGCGATCAAATTCATTTCTGTCGCCTATTCGCACGGCCTGCGCCAGGGTCAAACCATAATGGCGCAAGGGATCGGACGTATGGGGCCCGCCGCCCGGCCGGTGCTGTACCTGGCGGCGGTCTTTTCGCTGATCGCCGGGGCCCTGTTGGTCCTGCCCGCAGTGGTCGTTCTTCCGGCCGCAACGGTTCCCCTGGCGGCGGCGGTGCTGGCGGCGATGAATCTGCTTTCGATGTTGCTGCATCGCGCGTGTCGGGAAAAGCCCAATCTCATCCCTGGCTTGGTGTTGTTTCTTATGGCGGCCTTCACGGCCTATGGGCGGTACGCCCTTGCGCCGCTGTAGTCCGTGCAACGGCGGTGAAATAAATTGCCGGGAGGCATCCGGTGACACCGGATGTTCCCGGATGTATACATATACCCGGAAAAGGAGGATTTCATGAAGAGACATCGCAACCGCAGATCCACTTCGCGCAGGGAGTTCCTGAAAACGGCATTGGCGGCGACCGGCGGCATGGTGCTCGCCGGATGCGCCCAGGGTGGCGAGTCGCCGGCGCCGACGGCGACGGAGGCCGTGCCCGAACTCACCCTGACCCCGACCATCGACGAGCCGATATACACCGATCCGAGTCGCAGCATCGCGGAACGGGTCGACGACCTGGTGGGGCGGATGACGCTGAAGGAGAAAGTCTCCCAAATGCTGAGCGAGGCGGATGCGGTCGAAGGTTTGGGAATCCCGGAATACAACTGGTGGAGCGAGGCCGGCCACGGCGTGGCCCGCAACGGAATCGCCACCGTTTTCCCGCAGACCATCGGGATGGCCGCCAGCTGGAATCCGGAACTCATCCGCCGGATCGCGACGGTCACCTCCGACGAAGCCCGCGCCAAGCATCACGACGCCGTCCGCAGCGGCGTGCGCGGGCTGTACGCCGGGCTGACGTTCTTCTGCCCCAATATCAACATCTTCCGCGATCCGCGCTGGGGGCGGGGTCAGGAGACCTACGGCGAGGATCCCTACCTCACAGCGCGGCTGGCGGTGAACTTCGTTCAGGGGATGCAGGGCGACGACCCCGTCTACTTCAAGACCATCGCCACCGCCAAGCACTACGCCGTCCACAGCGGGCCGGAGAAGCTGCGCCATTCCTTCAATGCGGTCGTCTCGCAGCGCGATCTGCGGATGACGTACCTGCCTGCGTTCAAGGCCCTGGTCACCGAAGGCAAGGTCTTTTCGGTGATGGGCGCCTACAACCGCACCAATGGCGAGGCGTGCTGCGCCAGCCCGACCCTCCTCCAAAAGATCCTCCGCGAGGAGTGGGGCTTTGGCGGCCCCACGGGCGCCGACGCCTATGTCGTCTCCGACTGCTGGGCGATCATTGACATTTACGCCCACCACAAGCTGGTCGAGACGCCGG
>JBJYXS010000025.1:0-2127 GCA_046260075.1 Anaerolineales bacterium
CATCGAGGAAATCATCCGCAGCGTGTGCAGGAAATCCCCCCATCTGAACCGCGCAACGATATATCGCAATCTGAAATTTCTTCAGAAGATTCATCTGGTGGACGTAACCGGATCCGGCAAGCAAAGGCGGTTCGAGATCGCCGGCCTGGAACCGCACCACCATATAATCTGCAGAAAGTGCGGTATGGAAATGGATTTGGATCCGATGCTGGTCAAACAGCTGACGGGGGCCGTACAAAGGAAATTCGGTTTCCAAATCGATGACAGCCATTTGTGTTTTTCCGGATTGTGCCGTTCCTGTTCCTCCGGGGGGATATCCCGCATGCGTTCCGCCCGAAGGACCCATCCTGCACCTCAACCCAAGGAGGATTCCTCATGATCCATCGTTTGCGTTCGACACTTGCACAGCATCGTCCATTGGTGGTCGGAGGCGGCTTGGCCTTTGTCTGGCTGACCACCACCGCCATGCACATCCCGGACGGTTTTCTATCGTTGGCCGTGTCGCTGGTTTTCTGGGCGCTGGCGGTCGTAGCCGTCGGGTACGCGTTGACCCGTTTGCGGACCGAATTGGCCGAACGGCAAGTCCCGATGATGGGTGTGTTGGCGGCGGTGATATTCGCCGGGCAGATGTTGAACTTCTCAGTGACCGGCGGTACGTCCGGACATCTATTGGGAGCCGCTTTGTCATCGATCGTCCTCGGTCCTTGGCCGGCAGTGGTGATCATGACCTGCGTCGTTTCCGTGCAAGCCTTGGTGTTCCAGGACGGCGGCTTGCTTGCGCTCGGGGCGAATATCGTCAACATGGCGGTGGTCGGCGTGTTCGTGGCCTGGGGCGTTTACCGCCTGATTCGAAACGTTCTTCCGAAAGCCAACTGGAGTCTGCTGGTGGCCGGATTCACCGCCGCCTGGACGTCGATTGAGATTGCCTCGTTGGTCGCCGCTCTGCAACTCGCTCTTTCCGGCACTTCGCCGGCCGATGTCGCCGTCCCGGCGATGAGCGGAATACACGCCCTGATCGGCATCGGAGAAGGGTTGATCACCGTAGGCGCTCTGGCCTTCCTGATGGCGGCCCGTCCGGGGCTGTTGAAAGAGGAAGCGGCATCCGGGGATTCACGCTTGGTGTGGATCGGCGGAATCGTCATTGCGGCTCTGCTGGCCATCATTTCCCCCCTGGCATCCGCCCATCCGGACGGGTTGGAATGGGTGGCGGAAGAGACCGGTTTCCTCGACGCAGCCCAGGGGCCGGTGTTTGAAATCATTCCGGATTACGCCATTCCCGGCGTGTCGAATGAAGCGCTTGCCACCATCGCGGCTGGCGTGTTGGGAGTAGGGATTGTGGCGGTGGCCGCCTTCCTGCTGTCCCGCATCCGCAAGAAAACCGCCGCCGGGTGATCCCGAAACCGGATTTCAACGGTACAATTGCGATGCGATGCATGCGCATTTGTTCGATCCGTATATCTCCGCAGAAAGCCCGGTCCACGCCCTCGATCCGCGGGTAAAACTGGCTCTGGCTGCGCTTTTCCTTTTGAGCGTCGCCCTCACACCGCATGGTGCCTGGGCGGCGTTCGTTCTTTTTTTTGCCACCATTACAGCCGCCGTCGTGCTTTCCGGAATCCGGCCCACTCGGATCCTGCGCCGCAGCAGCATTGCCCTGCCCTTTGCCCTGGCGGCGTTTCCGTTGATTTTCACCACTGAGGGCTCCCCATGGTTTACGTTCCAGGCCGGATCTATCTCTCTTTCGGCGACGGTCGATGGTTTCCTGCGGTTCCTGTCAATCACCCTGAAATCATGGATTTCCGTCCAGGCGGCCTTGCTGATGTCGGCCACCACTCCCTTTCCCGATCTTCTGCTGGCCTTGCGGTCATTCCGCATCCCGCGGTTGCTGGTTTCGGTCATCGGGTTGATGTGGAGATACCTGTTCGTTCTGGTTGATGAAGCCATCCGGTTGATGCGGGCAAGGGATGCGCGCAGCGGATCCGAACCCGGCCGCCGGCCGGGCGGCGGCGTTCTGTGGCGGGCACGAGTCACCGGCGGCATGGCCGGCTCACTTTTCATCCGGGGGTTCGACCGCGCCGACCGGGTCTACGCCGCGATGTTGGCCCGCGGTTATGACGGCGAAACCCGCTC
>JBJYXS010000026.1:0-3969 GCA_046260075.1 Anaerolineales bacterium
CCCTCGGATGCGCTTTCCACCAGAAAAGTCAGGCCGGCGATCGTACGCGTTTCCGCTGCCAGCGACCCGGGGCCGTATCCGGCTCCCTGCGGGCTTCCGCAGTCCGGCGGCGTGTTGCGTCCGTCGACGTCCATCCATTTTTCGTGCAGATTTGTTCCGGGGACGGTGGAGAGGTTGATTCGGACGTGATCCGACGTCTCTCCGTCCAGGGTGGCATCCGGCGGATAACAGACTTCGAAGGCGTAGAGCGTGTTCTGATAGCAGTTCCAGCCGGCCGGCACGGGCGATGTCGCCGAGGGCGGGGGGGACAACCAGCGGAAGGTGCCGACGATCTGATCGAACACGGCGCTCTCGGCCGTCATGTCGAACAGCGGAGGGGGCGTCGAGTACATGCCGGGGTTCGTCGAATGCAGGACCCCGGTCAGGCTGACGCATACACCGCCTTGCTCGGTGGAATAGCCGGTCCAGTCGTAATAGCTGCCGGCCGCGCCGTCGCCCCCGCTTTGAACAAGGAAGGTCAGCCCGTTGATCGTGCGGGTTTCCTCGGCGATCGCCGACGGGCCGGCGCCCTCCGCCTGCGGACTGATGCAATCCGTCCACCCGGTCCGGGAATCCACGTCCATCCATTTTTCCACGAGGTTCGTCCCGGGAACGATGGACAGATCGATCCGCGAATGTTCCGGTGATGCGGTGGTGAAGATCGCGTCGGGAGGATAGCAGACTTCGAATCCGTACGTTGCGTTCTGATAGCATATCCACCCGGCGGGAACTCCCCCCGGTGTGGGCGTAACGGTCGATCCGTCCGGTGTAGGCCATTCGCAGGCCAGGGCCGCCAAGGCAGCCGCCAAGGCCAGGATTCCCACCCGCAGGAACGGCGTTCGGCGTATCGTCTTGATCCATGTCATCGTCTTCCCTCCTTTTTCGACTCCATAACCATCCGGTTCCCATGATCAGGCTTTCCGTTCGGGTTGATTCCATTGTATAGCCGTTATGCTTCTTGGAAGCCGCGGGAATGCATGGAAAATCTCCAAGAAACCTATACAACATGCGGAATGCCGGGTTTTTCCGGATTATTTGCACGATTGCCCCACACTGACGGCTGGGGGCTGGTGCGTTTGGCCGGCAGGGGGGCCATATGCGCCGTATCGATTTGATGGAATATGCGTCATAATAATTGCAATATGCCGAAACGCGAGGATCAGATCCTTCTCGGAAAGATCCGCCAACTCGATCCGGGCGCCCTGGAAGCGGCCTATGACCGCTACAGTACCGGTCTGTACGCGTACGCCTTCCGCCTGTTGGGGGATTCGGCGGCTGCTGAGGACTGCGTCTCGGAGGTTTTTTCCCGGCTCCTGAAGGCGCTGCACCATGGGCGCGGACCCGGCGATTACCTGCAGGCGTACCTTTACCGGATCGCACATAACTGGATCACCGACCAGTTTCGGCGCGGACCACCGGCCGAGTTCCCGATGGACGAGCAAGTTCTCGCCCTTCCGGATACGACCGGCGAACAGGCTGAGGGAAACATCCGCAGGCGGCAGGTGCGGGCTGCGATCCGCCGGCTGACCGCCGATCAGCGGCAAGCCGTGGTCCTGCGTTTCTTTGAGGGCTGGGAGAACGCCGAGATCGCACAGGCGATGAACCGGCCCGTGGGCGCGGTGAAGGCATTGCAACAGCGCGGGATAGCCGCCCTGCGCCGGATGCTGCTCAGAGAGGAAGAGGAACCATGAAGGACCCCATGATCGGCCCGGAATTGGAAAAATATATCGACTCGCTCCGCGCCGTCCCGGAGCGGAATCCTGCCCGGGCTGCAGAGGCCAAAGCCGGCTTTCTGGCGGAAGCCGCCCGGATGAGGGCGGCCGTATCCAAACCGGCCGATTCGCGTCTTAACCGAAAAGCGACGTTCGGAAAGGAGCGAATCGCCATGTGGAAGATTGCGGGTGCGTTATTGCTGGCCGTGGGCCTGGTGGCGGTCGGCGGCGGCAGCGGGACGGTCGCCGCCGCGCAGGGATCCATGCCGGATGACGTGCTCTATCCGGTGAAGATTTGGTCGGAGGATGTCCGCCTGTGGGCGGAGGGTGACAGCTTGGCGAAGATGGATCTGGCGCTGGAGTTCGCCGACCGGCGCGCGGAAGAACTCGTGCATCAGGCCGATTCCGGACTCCCGATGGGGGAAGAGGTGCTGGATCGGCTGGTGGAACAGGACGATTTGGCGATGATACTTGCCGCACAAGCCGGTGATGCGGAGGCGGCCGCCGCCCTGGATAAGGTCCGTGAACGCCTGGAGAATCACGAACGGGCTCTGGAATATGTGGAATCCGGCGCCGGGCCGAGTGAGGATGCCCTGCTGCTGCAGACCCGCCAGGCGATCCGCCAGCGGCTGGAAATGCTGCAGGGTGATCTGACCGATCCGTTGGTACGGGCGCGGATTATCGAACAGGTGCGCGCGCGGATCGACCGGCAAGAGACCACTCCGGCCGGGCCGGCCAATCAAAACGGAAACGGCGGCCCCGAGCAGGGTCCGCCATCCGACCCGGGATCGGGTGGGCAAGGGCCGCAAGCCGAAGGGACGCCGGCGGCGGGCGGCGGAAATGGGACAGGGAAGGAAGGCTGCGTCTGTCCGGTTTCCTGCGATGAACAGGGCGCAGGCGGTTCGGGCAACAAACCGAATGCCAACCAGACGCCCAGCATCGAAGGGTGTGTCTGTCCGACACTCGTCTGCACACCCAAAGGGGGCGGTAATAAGCAGGGCGGAAAACCCTAAACCGAAATAATTGGGGCGGCGTTCGTTGAGAGGGCGGGGGCCGCCGCCGGTCGATCCTTGCGGCATTCCAGTGCGAGCGCAGGAGATATCTGATGAACGATCTGGTACGGAAATCCTTGTTGTTCCTTCTGTTGGCGGTTTTGCTCCCGGCTGCGCCGGTCGCGGCTGCACAGATCCCGCATGCCGTCGATGCCATCCAGGGTCACGGGGATGTGGATTGCTTGGCCGATGAAAGCGTGACGCAGAAAAGTGTTCTTGCCGTCCATCCGGACGGCCAAGACAGCAACTTCCTCTTTGAGGAAATCCCGGTGCCGTTGATGGTCCTGGCTGTTGTCGGCGCCATCGGCGGAGCGGCCTTTGGACACTGGTTCGGTCAGCGGACAGGACTTTGGCTGGCGGCCGGCACCATGCTGGGAGTCGGTTTATGGGGCCTTGCAGGGGCCGTCTCCGTCGTGCTCTCGCACCAGCCTTTGCTTAACTTCGGATAGGAACGACGATCCCCGCATAGAAATACATGACCTTTCGCCGTCGAGACCAGTCAGGCCGTCGGCGGGCAAAAACAGGAAAAACCACGAGCCGCGATCATCGATCGCGGCTCGTGGTTTTTCCTGCGGCGTCCGCAGCCGATTGCCACGCTGCGGCGAGACTGCCCGGACCGAAGATGAAAAACGGGTTCCGTCGGGGGGCTGGAGGTTTGCTGGAGGATTTGCGTAGGCGGGATATTCCGCTCCATGATACGGTAGAGCCGGGCGGATCCCTTCCGGGCGGGGGGCCAAGTAGGCCGTTATGAAAGGTTTTTTGCAGAAAGGCGTCTTCCTTTTACTTTTCCTCATGGTTGCGGCGGCTCTCTCGCCCGCACCGGCCGAGGCGCTGTTGGTGCAGTACGCCGTAAACAGCATCCAGGACCACGACGACGGCAGTTGCCCGGCCGAGGACTGCACGCTGCGGGAGGCCATACTCGGAGCGAATGCGGACGGCCAGGACAGCCTCATCCGTTTTAATATTCCGGGATCTGGCCCGTATGTCATCACCGTTGCTTCCCGGCTGCCGTTCCTGGCGGAAGACGGGACCGTCATCGACGGAACGGCCCAGCCGGGTTACGGTCCGGATCCGGTCGTCGTCCTGGCCGGAGATTCGATTGAAACCGTCTCCGTCGGTTTGGAGATCCGGGCATCGCATTGCACGGTGCGCGGTCTCTCGCTGAT
>JBJYXS010000027.1:0-18782 GCA_046260075.1 Anaerolineales bacterium
AAACTTTCCGCGACCCTCTTTCCGAACGGGATGCATGCTGCCCGGCGCGCGGCCGCCCCTATCGGCGGCCGCGCGCGGGAACCTTAACAGGAAATCCGGATAACGGGAGGCTACACCACCCCGTATGCGGTCATGGCGTCGGCCACCTTGATGAAGCCTGCGATATTGGCTCCGGCCAGATAGTTGCCCTTCTTGCCATACGCTTCAGCGGCGTCAAGACATGCTTGGTGGATACTCTTCATGATCCCATGAAGCCGTTTATCCACTTCTTCGCTTGTCCAAGAAAGGCGCATGCTGTTCTGGGCCATTTCCAGGCCAGAGGTGGCCACGCCGCCCGCGTTGGCGGCCTTGGCCGGACCGAAGAGGACGTTGTTGTCGAGATACACCTGGATGGCTTCCAATGTGGAGGGCATGTTCGCGCCCTCGCTGACGCAGAAGCATCCGTTCTTGACCAGCGCCTCGGCATTGGTCTTGTCGATCTCGTTCTGGCAGGCCGAGGGGAAGGCCACATCCACGTGGATCCCTTTCTCGCGGATCACATCCCAGACGCTCTTTCCGGGGATGTACTCGACCTTGAACTTGTCGGCGTATTCCTTGATGCGTCCGCGCCGGTTGTTCTTCAGATCCAGCACGAAATCCAGCTTGGTCTTGTCGACGCCGGCTTCGTCGACGACCACGCCGTTGGAATCCGAGAGGGTGATGACCTTGCCGCCCAATTGGTTGACCTTCTCGACGGTGTACTGCGCCACGTTGCCCGAGGCGCTGACCGCGACGGTCTTGCCTTTGAAATCGAGCTTGCGGGTGGCCATCATCTCGGCGGCAAAATACGTCGCGCCGTATCCGGTGGCTTCCGGGCGGATCAGGCTGCCGCCGTAGGCAAGGCCCTTGCCGGTAAGCACGCCGGTGTGTTCGTTGACGATCTTCTTGTAGTATCCGTACAGGTAGCCGATTTCGCGGCCGCCCACGCCGATGTCGCCCGCGGGAACGTCGGTATCCGGGCCGATATGGCGGTACAGTTCGCGCATGAAGGACTGGCAGAAGGCCATCACTTCGCGATCGGATTTCCCCTTCGGGTCGAAATCCGATCCGCCCTTGCCGCCGCCCATCGCCAGCGTGGTCAGCGAGTTCTTGAAGATCTGCTCGAACCCGAGGAATTTGATGATCCCCAGATTCACCGTCGGGTGGAAGCGCAACCCGCCCTTGTACGGGCCGATGGCGTTGTTGAACTGGACGCGGTACCCGCGGTTGATCTGCACTTCGCCCTTATCGTCCACCCACGGCACGCGGAACATGATGATGCGGTCCGGAATGACGATGCGTTCGTAGATCTTGGCCTTGACGTACTCCGGATGCTTGGCGACGGTGGGCTCCAGGGTCGTCATGACCTCCTCGACGGCCTGATGGAACTCCGGTTGCCCGGCGTCCTTTTCCTTGACTTGCGCGATGACTTCCTGAATTACAGACATAACGCTCCTCCTGCTCCTATTCGAAGAAAGATCTCCGGATGATTTTGGGAGATTATAGAAACAATGGGGTACTTAGCCATCACCCATACGGGTGGCTTTGGGTATTTTGTTCCATTTAACAGGCCGGAAACGGCAAATATTAGTAAAAACAGCCCTTTTCTGTACATACCCTGTTGCTTCCGATATAGGCCGATTTATGGCCCGGCCTGGGGGCGACGAGAAATCCAACCTATCTTATCCTGTTTACACAGAAGAAAATATGCCCGGAAAGGCCCTGCCGATGTGCCGCATTGCCGCAATCAAATCCAACGATCCCCTTTCGCCGGCGCCCATCCTGCAGATGATGGAAGCGATGCAGAAGGGCCACGACAATTCCGGTTTTGCAATGGTCATGCAGGATTTGGCGGGCGTCTTCGACGGGCATAAGGATCAACCCCTGCTGTCCATGGCCTGCACGCCGGCCGGATTGGAGCGGGCGGACCGGTTGCTGGACGAGCTGGGTTTCGAACGGACCTTTGAATGGCTTCCGGACGTCGACCCCTCGCCCGAGCTGGACATCCGGCGGATGCCGCTGTATGTCTTCCGCAACTACGCCTATCCGCCCTCCCACCGCAAGGCGCCGGAGGACGAGCAAAAACACCTTCTGACGGAAACCCAGCTTGCCCTGCGCCAGGCGCTCGAGCCCGGCGGGGAGGGTTTCGTGTACTCCTTTTGGCCGGACGTGCTGACCCTCAAGGAGATCGGCGATCCGCGCGACATCGGCACCGCCTTCTCCCTGCGGCAGCAAGCCCACCCCCTGCAGGCGCGGACGATCAGCGCCCAGTGCCGGCAGAACACCAATTACCGCATCGTCCGCTATGCCGCCCATCCCTTCTTCCTCGACGGGTACACCCTGATGGGCAACGGCGAAAACACCTTTTACCAGAAGAACAAGGAATTCCAGCAGAAACTGAGTCCGCTCTACACGGGGTTCGAATCCGACACCCAGTGCTTCCTGTACACCCTGCATTACGTGACCGAGACGCTCGGATGGCCGGTTCAGTACTACAAACACGTGATCACGCCGTTGCCTTTTGAAGAGATGGCCGACCGGCCCGACGCCCCGGTCCTCTACGAAATCCGCCAAGCGTGCCAGCACCTGGAAATCAACGGTCCGAACACGGTGATCTTCGTCATGCCCGACGGGCGGATGGGAATCGCCTGCGACGCCAAGAAGCTTCGGCCGGTCATGCTCGGCCGCGACGACCGCATGGTGGTTGCCGCTTCGGAAGTGTGCGGCGTCAACCGGATCCTCCCCGGCCGCGACAGCAGCCGGGATATCTACCCCGGCGAGCGCGAACTGGTGCTGGTCGAGCCGTCCCTCGAGGTGCAGCGATGGCCGCAATAAACCAACACAAGGTGGATACGCGGCCCGCCCGCGGGCACGGGAAGGATCCGGCTGCGCGGCCGGAGCCCGCCGCCCTATCGTCAGTCCGGCAATTTCCCTTCCAGCCGGCGACCGACCGGCCGGTGTTCGTCCGCGATACGCACGCGGCCGATTTTCCCTGGAAGATCGACTGGAACCCCGAGACCTGCATCCGCTGCGGTGCGTGCGTCGCCACGTGCACGTTCGGCAGCCTGTACGCCAAATTGCAGCGAGGCGGGCGGATCGTCTCCTCGGGCGACCGGCCCAATCCGTCGCAGGCGGCCGACGTCATCCTGGCCGTCCGGCAATCGAACGACCTGGCCAACGCCTGCCGCGGCTGCGGCATGTGCGAACGCGTATGTCCGACCGGTTCGATCCGACCCGTCCCCAATCCCCAGCACCGCTTTCCGGTCGTGGCGCGCCGGGGCGGATCGCCGATAAAGCGCGGCGGACGCGCGCACCTGATTCCCGGGCGGGTGCTGGATTCGATCAAGGTCGGCCGCATCAGCCAGATGACGGATCCCTCGCTCGACGCCGCCCGCCACACCTTCGACCTGCTGACCGCATTGGGACGCAGCCTGCCTCCCCGTTCCCTGCCCCTTAAGGTCGAAAACGGAAAATTGCTTCCCTCCGGCTGGACGCCGCCCATGCGCTGGATTTACCCGATTTTGATCGGCGACATGTCGATCGGCGCTCTGTCGTGGCGGATGTGGGAAGCGTTGGCCATGGCCGTGGCCTATTTGAACGAGGAATGCGGCCTGCCGGTGCGAATGTGCTCCGGCGAAGGCGGTATGCCGGTGCGGCTGCTTACCTCCAAATATCTGAAGTACATGATCCTGCAGATCGCCTCCGGCCACTTCGGGTGGAACCGGATCATCAAGGCGCTGCCGAAGATGGTCACCGATCCGGCCGCGATCCTGATCAAGATCGGCCAGGGCGCCAAGCCGGGCGACGGCGGCCTGCTGCCGGCGGCCAAGGTGGCCGATCACATCCAGGCCATCCGCGGCGTTCCGCGCGCCGACCTGCTCAGTCCGCCCAACCATCAGGGGCTGTACAGCATCGAGGAAAGCGTGCAGAAGATGTTCCTCAGCATGAACGCCGCCTTCCAATTCCGCGTACCGGTGGCGATCAAGGTCGCCGCCTCCTCGACCTCCGTCTCGGTGTTCAACAACCTGATCCGCGATCCGTACCACATCGTGGGCGGGTTTTTCATGGACGGGATCCAAGGCGGGACCGGGGCGGCCAACGAGGTCAACCTCGACCATTCCGGACATCCGGTGCTGAGCAAGCTGCGCGATTGCTACCTCGATGCGTCCTCCCAGGGCAAGCAGGGACAGATCCCCATCTTCGTCGGGGGCGGGTTCGGCCAGGCGGGCAATCTCGCCGCGGACGCCTTCAAGGCCATCTGCCTGGGCGCCAGCGGCGTATTCGCCGCCAAGGTTTTCCTGCAAGCCGGCGGCGGATGCGTCGGCAACGAGGAAGGCCGCTGCAACGCCTGCAACACCGGCCTGTGTCCGGTCGGCATCTGCACCCAGGATCCGACTCTGGTGGCGCGGCTCGATATCGACGCGGTCGCCCAGAACGTGGTCGATTATTTCCTGGCCACGGACTACGAACTCAAGAAGCTCATGGCGCCGATCGGAAATTCCAGCCTTCCCATCGGCCGCAGCGACGCATTGATCGCAATGGATAAAGCGGTTGCCGACAGGCTGCAGATAACGTACGCGTGCTGACCCATCCCCATCTCCCCCCACCCCTCTTCCCCTTCCCTTAAGGGAAGGGGAAGAGGGGTGCCGAAGCCGCGGATCTCCTTCGCGGCGAAGGCGGGGAAAAGGGGATGGGTCAGAGGATATGATGGAATGCTTCACTTAGGCACACTAACGGGCGACAAGCGCACCTCCACCCGCGAACTCCTCCAGCGGATCTATTCCGCCATGGCCGAGGGGGAAACCGATTTCGTCATCGACGCCTCCGGCCAGCACGATATCGGCGGGCCGCTATGGGACCGGCTCGGCCGGGAAATGCATTTTACGGTCACCAACCCCGGCCAACGGGTCGGTTCGATGGGCATGCCGGGGACGGAAATCATCGTGGAAGGCCCGGCTCCGGCCGATGTCGGCTGGCTCAACGCCGGAGCACGGATCGTCGTCCGCGGGGATGGCGGCGATACCACGGGCCATTGCGCCGCCGACGGCGTGATTTACATCGGCGGGCGGGCCGGCACGCGCAGCGGGTCGCTGATGAAACACGACCCCGCCTACGATCCCCCCCAGCTGTGGATCCTGAAGAACACCGGCTCCTTCCCGTTCGAATTCATGGGCGGCGGGATCGCGGTGGTGTGCGGATACGATTGCGAATCGCTGACATCGGTGCTCGGCCGGCGCGCCTGCGTCGGGATGGTGGGGGGAACCGTGTACGTGCGCGGGCCGGTCGAGGAGCTGTCCGACGAAGTCCAACTTGTCGAAACCCTTAATGAGAACGACTGGGCTTTCCTCTCCAATGGTTTGCCCGCCTTCCTGGAGGCGACGGGGCATTCCGATCTGCTGGATCGGCTCCGGATCCGCGAAGAGTGGCGCAAGATCGTTGCCCGCAGCCTGCAGGAGCGAAACGACCGCAAGACGCATCTGCCGATGGCGGATTTCCACGCCCAGCGATGGGTGGAAGGCGGAATTTTCGGCGATGTCCTGTCGGACGAAGGCGAAGTGATCCCGCTCCTCCCGCGCGGAAAATACCGCGCCGCCTTTCCGGTTTGGAACAATGCGGTCTTCGCCGCGCCGTGCGAGTATGCCTGTCCGAACGGCATTCCGACCCAGGAGCGGATCCGCCTGCTGCGGCAGGGCCGCGTGCAGGAAGCGCTCGAGCTGGTGCTGGCCTACAGCCCGTTTCCCGGTTCGGTGTGCGGCGCCGCCTGCCCCAACCCCTGCATGGCCTCCTGCACGCGGGGAAGCATCGACTTCCCCGTGCTGGCCGGGCCGCTCGGCGACTACTCCTCGGATATCCCCGCCCCCGAACCCAATCGGGCGACCGGCAAATCCTTCGCGGTGATCGGCTCCGGCGCCGCCGGGCTCTCGGCCGCCTGGCAGCTGGCGCTGCACGGAAACGCGGTCACGGTGTACGAACGCGATTCCGCACCGGGCGGCAAAATGTTCACCGTCGTCCCAGACGACCGGTTGGACAAGAAAACCGTCCGCAAGGAAATCGAGCGGATCCTGCGTCTGGGCGTGAAAGTCCGCACCGGCGTGCGGGTCGACCGAGATATGTTCGAACAGATCCGCCGCCGCCACGACGGGGTGATCGTCGCCGCCGGCGCGACCAAGCCGCGCACCCTGCCCTTTTCCGGAAGCGAACAGACCCTTTCGGCGCTGGAATTCCTCAGCGCCGTCAACGCCGATGCAAACCTTCCGGATTTCACGGGCAAGCAGATCGTCGTCGTCGGCGCGGGCGATGTGGGCATGGACGTATGCTGCGCGGCCTGGAGACTCGGCGCGAAAAGCGTAGCGGCGGTCGACGTGCAGGAGCCGGCTTCCTCCGGGGCGGAACGGGCGGCCGCGCTCGCGCTGGGGACTCGCATCCTGTGGCCGCTCTCGGTCCGCGCCTACCACGACGGCCAACTGTCGTTCACCGACGATCGTCCGCCGTTGCCAGCCGACGCGGTTATCGTGGCCGTCGGCGAAATACCCGAACTCGATTGGCTGCCTGAAACGATCGACCGGGTTAAGAAATATTTCCTGGCCGCCGGGCCAGCCGGACGGACGAGCGACCCGAAGGTGTACGCCGCCGGCGACGCGGTCCGCCCGGGTTTGCTGGCCTACGCCGTCGGTTCCGGCCGGATCGCCGCCCTGGCAGCCCACGCCGACGCGGCCGGCGTATCGTTCTCCCCGCCGCACAAGGAAGTCATCCCGCGCGAGCGGCTGCACCTGGAGTATTTCGTTCCGAGCCTCGACCGGCCGGCCCGCCCGCTCGAGGAAGCCGACCGCTGCATCTCCTGCGGGACGTGCCGGGAGTGCAACATCTGCGTGTCGATCTGCGGGCAGCAGGCCATCCGGCGCGAGGAAGGCCGGCACGGAGAGGTGTCCTTTTCGGTGGATGACGATTTGTGCACCGGATGCGGCTTCTGCGCCGCCGCCTGCCCCAGCGGAATCTGGACCATGGTGCCGGTCCGCCAAGCGGACCCGCATCATGAGTAGGTGCCTTTCCCGATGGGCGCGATCGGCGGCGGCAGGCACCGCATATCCCCCAAACGGGGTATGGGCGGATGGCCCGCGCTCGGGACGACAGGCCGAAAATCCTGGCCTACAATGGATCCATTCGGTGCAATTTCCGGATTTCGGTGTACCGAGAAATCGAAAGAAGATCCGGTATGCCATCAGGCCTGAGCATGTCCCCGCCCTTGCTCAGGCCGTCATTTTCCAGCCGCCTTCTTCCGGCTTCGCGGACACCGGTCCAGGCTGCCCGGTGCAATCGCGGGCGTGAGAAGGCGGTTCGCACGATGTCCGACAGCATCCCTCCCCGCAATCTGCTCATTCCTTCCCTGCGCGAAATCGCCCAGGCGCTCTCGGCCGCCTGGGATCTCGACACCACCCTCGATCTGATCGCCCGCCGCACCAACCACGTCATGGGAACCGATTCCTGTTCGCTCTATCTGCTGGAAGAAGAGGGGGAGATACTGCGTTTGCGTGCTTCCACCCGATTGGCGCGCGAATCGCTGGGCCGGGCTTCGTTGCGGCTGGGGGAAGGACTGACCGGATGGGCGGCCAAGGCCGGGAAACCGGCGGCCGTCCGCGAGGCGCGGCTCGACCCGCGCTTCAAGCTCCTTCCGGAGACCAACGAGGAAGGGCTGCGTTCCCTGCTGGCCGTCCCGCTGACCAACCGCGGGCGGATTATCGGCGCGATGAACGTCCAAACCGCCGAACCGCACGATTTCTCCGAATCCGAAGCGGAGATGCTGCTGCTGATCGGCGACTTGGCGGCGGGAGCGCTCGACCGCGCGAAATTGTACGACAGCATGAACCGCCGGCTCGAAGAGCTGACCACCCTGGCCAAGGTCAGCCAGAGCTTCACCTCCCTGATGGTCCCGGATCAAATGCTGGAACTGGTAGCGGAACGAACCGCCGCGATGATGGGGACCGACGTCTGTTCGCTGCAGTTGATCGACGAGGACCGGGGGGAGTTGATCATGCGCGCGGCCTGGAGCCGCAGCGCCGCCTACCGGCACCGTCCGGCGCTGCGCATCGACGAGGGAATCGTCGGAGAGGTCATCCGGAGCGGAAAGCCGGTCGCGGTCGAGGACGTCCGCGAAGATCCCCGTTACCGCTTCCAGGACCTGGCGCGGCGGGAAGGGCTGGTCTCCCTGCTCTCGGTGCCGCTGACGGTGCGCGAAAAAGTGGTCGGGGTCATGAATTGCTACACCGGCCGCCGGACGGTATTCTCGCAGGAGCAGACGGCGCTGTGCTCCACGCTGGCGAACCAAACCGCCTTGGCGATCGAAAACGCGCGCCTGGCCGCCGGCGCGGCGGTCGTCCGCGAGATGCACCACCGCATCAAGAACAACCTGCAGACGGTGGCCATGCTCTTGCGGATGCAGGAGAGCAGTCCGGACGGAAAATCCCCCGCCGACATGCTGCACGCCAGCATCGGCCGGATCCTGAGCATCGCGGCCGTCCACGAGGTCCTCTCCCGCCAAGGATTCCGGATGGTCGACATCCGCCAGGTGATCGAGCGCATCGTCCGTCTGACGGCCCAGCACATGATTCCCCCCAACCTCCAGGCCGACATTACGGTGGAAGGGGAATCCCTGCTGCTGCCCTCCCGGCCCGCCACCTCGCTGGCTCTGGTGGTCAACGAATTGGTGCAAAACGCCCTGGAACACGCCTTCGACGGCCGCACCGAAGGACGGATTCAGATTCTCTTGAACCGGACTCCGGAGGACATGCTGGTGGAGATCCGCGACGACGGTGTGGGATTCGATCCGGAAGCGCCCCTCCCGCACCTCGGATTGGAGATCACGCGCACCCTGGTCCGCGACGATCTGTGCGGCACGCTGGCGTTCCACAGCGACGCCGCCGGCACGCAGGCACTGATCCGCATCCCGCGCACGGAGGAATTCAAGGAGGCAGAATGAAAAAATTGCGAATACTTGTCGCTGAAGACGAATCGCTCATCCGCCTGGGATTGCAGACCATGCTCGGCTCGCTCGGACACGAGGTGTTCCTGGCCGCCGACGGGCACGAGGCCCTGAACATCTACCATGCCCGTTCGCCCGACCTGGCCCTGCTCGACATCCGCATGCCCTTCACCGACGGGCTCGAGACGGCCAAAGCGATCTGCCGCCACCGGCCGATCCCGATCGTGATCCTGACCGCGTTCGGCGAGCAGGATCTGATCGAGAACGCCGCCTCCCTGCCGGTCCAGGGGTATCTGATCAAGCCGGTGGACGAGCGCGATCTGGCGGCCGCGATCGAAGTGGCGGTGCGCCGGTTCGCCGAAACGCAGACCCTGGTCCACGAAACGGTCGAACTGCGCTACGACCTCGAATCCCGCAAGGTCGTCGACAAAGCCAAGGGCCGGCTGATGGAGCAGGGAAAGACCGAACAGGAGGCCTACCGCGAAATACAGCACCGGGCCCGCTCGAACCGGGTCTCGATGCGCCTGGCGGCCAAGGAGCTGCTGCGCGGGCTGACGGAGGGATGAGGTATTTTCCCTCCACCGACAGCGGTTCGGCGTGTCGCCCCATAGACCGTTTTCCCGATCATTCGGCCGCGGGGGCGGCGGATCAACCGGATACGCCGGATGGGTTCGGCCGCCAGGCAGGGCTGTAATCCGGGAATGTGTTTTCCGTCACCCGGACGATGTTATCTCCGGTATCATCCATCACGTATATCTCGCTGTTGCATGTTTCGTCGCATTCTTCGGGGTGCCGCTGTTCATCGCGCAAAGAGAGAAAAGCGATCCGCTTCCCGTCCGGGGAGAAAACGCCGCCCCAGTCTTCTCCCGTATCGTCGGTCAACCGGGTCTCGCCGTTCCCCCCCCATATCCATAATATATATTTCAAAATTACAGTCGCCGTCCCGGCAATGGTCCGGATCCGCGCTGTCCCTCCACGAAACAAATACGATCCTGTTGCCATCCGGCGACCACTTGGGATTGCTATTACCGCCGGCGCTGTCGGTCAGCGCCTGTTGCCCTGAACCATCCGCCTGCATGATGAACACCTGGGACCGGCCGGTTCTCCAGGAAGAGAACACAATCAGGTCATCTCGCGGAGACCACTCGGGATCCAGATCGGCGTGTTCTCCATCGGTCAATTCCACATATCCCGACCTGGCCGGACCAATTACCGCGATGAACGGCGGCGACAGGGTGTTATGCCAAGGATTGAATGCGATCCGCCGGCTATCCGGAGACCACGATACAATGCTTTCGAAAACGTTATCGTCCTTCACCATCACCTTCAGCGTGCCGTCGGGATCCATGGTGTACAACGACCAACTGCCCGGGGTCCTGGAAAAATAAGCGATGCGTTTGGAATCGGGTGACCATACGGGGTAATTCCCGTCGTCGGACACGAGACGGGCAGTGTTCCCGCCATCCCAATCCATCCGCCAAATCTCTCGATTCCCGTCCCGGTTCAGTTGGTAGGCGATCGCGCTGCCGTCCGGAGCGCAGTTTAGAAATTCCACCTCATACGGCTCGAAGGTCAATTGCTTTTTTGTTCCGAACTCGATGTCTATGGTGAATATCTGGCCCTGTCCGGTTTCCTCGCTGATATATACCAGGGTTTCTCCGACCGGCAGCGGGGATTCCGTCGGTGTCGCGGAAGCTGTGAAGGTGGGAACGGGCGTGAGAGTGGGCGTATTCCCGGGAGCCGGGACGGAACCGGGGGTGGAAATCCATCCGGCATCCTGCATGCTCTGCGGCGCGGGCTTGCATCCGGCGAGAGAAGATGTCGTCAGCAAAAGGATGGGGAGCATCCGATTTCTCATCTATTTCTCCAAGCAATGAAAAGGCGGGGATATCCGCATTTATTTCTCAAGAACACGCACACGTTTTCCGGCGAGCCGTCTCAGCCGTACATCCGGCGAATTCGCCGATGGCAGACAATTGCGGGACAGCTGAAAAGGATTATACAGAAAACGCCATCGTTTGCCCCATTGGCATTACTCCCTGAAGCGCCGGCCAGCTTCTGGATTCGTTCCGCATCTCGCCGGCGTGGAACCTACTACGATCCGACAGGATCGCCAACATCCACCTCATATGCGACCGAGTCGGGAACCGCCGCCGAGCTTCTCGGCTATAATCGGCCCATGCTTCCCCGGAAGATCGGACGCTATCATATCCTCGAGCAGATCGGCAGCGGTGGGATGTCGGTGGTCTACCTGGGCCGCGACGCGGTCTTCGACCGTCCGGTGGCGGTCAAGGTCCTCTCGGCCGCGCTCGGCGAGGATCCCGGCAACCGCGAACGGTTCCGCCGCGAGGCCAAGGCCATCGCGATGCTCGAGCACGCCGCGGTGGTGCCGGTCTACGATTACGGGGAGGACGGCGGCCGGTTGTTCCTGGTACTGCGCTACATGCAGGGCGGATCGCTCAAGGACCGCCTTACCCGCGGCCGCCTGCCGCCCCCCGCCGCCGCCGGCATCCTGCGGCGGATCGCTTCGGCGCTCGATAAAGCCCACGCCATGAGCATGATCCACCGCGACATCAAGCCCGGCAACATCCTGTTCGACCGGGAAGACAATCCCTACATCACCGACTTCGGGCTGGTCAAGATGACCGACCTCAGCCTGCAACTGTCCCACAGCAAGTTCTTCGGCACGCCGGCCTACACCAGCCCGGAGCAATGCCAGGAGAAGCGTGCCGTTGATTCGCGCGCCGATGTGTATTCCCTGACGGCGGTGTTCTTCCACATGCTCACCGGATCGCCGCCCTATCAGGCAGAGGGCGCCATGGCGCTGTTGATGAAGCATGTCTCGGATCCGATCCCGCGCCTGGCGGATTCGGCGCCCGAGTTGCCGCCGGCGCTGCAGGCCGTCATCGACCGCGGGATGGCCAAATCCCCGGTGGACCGGTTCGCAACGGCCGGCCGGTTGGCCGAGGAGGCCGACAGGATCCTCTCCACCGCAGGGTTTGCGCCGATGCCGGAACCGGCGGGAGTGTGGGGCGGCGCACCGTCGGGTGCCGGCCCGTCCCTTCCGGCGACCGAATCCACCTCCGCCGTCTCGTTCGACCGGCTGCGCCGGAAGCCGGCCGACGATATCCCCACCCGCCGGGAACCGCTCGCCCAGGCCGATGCGGCCGCTCCGGCGGACGATCCCGAAGCGACCCGGGCCGTGCGCCCTCCGGCCGAACCCGCCGAGCGGCGGCGCCTGGATTGGACGCCGCAGGCCGATACACCGCCTCCCGCCGCGCACACCGCCGCCGCAACCGGCCCGGCCGCGCCACGGGATGCGGATTACCGGCTGCCGCACATTCCGCCGCCCCGCAAATCGGCGGGGATTCCCATTTTGACGGTGATCGTGGTTTTGCTGGTGTTCAGCATCTTGTATTTCGCATTCCAAAAGGGTTTATTTTAATTTTTCATTCGGGGGTTTTTCCATGTCCGGATCCGAGAGGAAAAACGGCCGAATGATCCGATGACAACCTACATTTTGCGTAAAGGAGTCCGGTAATGACGTTTCGATCGCGGATGAAATCCATTCTTTCCCATCCTGGTTGGATCATCAATTCCATTTTGCTGGCGGTTTTCTCCGCCGCCCTGGTCCGCGCGTTTCTGTACTGGCTGCCCAAGGACATCCTGGAAGACGACTTTAATTATTGGGCGTATACCGACTGGCTGATCGATTATTCCCAGGGGTTCATCCGGCGCGGGCTGTCGGGTGAAATTTGGCGTCTGGTTCCGGACGCGGTCCCGCCGTTGGAATTCGTCGCCGTGTTCTCCTGGATCCTGGTCCTGGCCGCCGCCTTCGGATACATCCGATTGTTGACCCGGTCGTGGAAAAACCTTCATCCGCTGACGGTTTTCGGGCTGCTGTTCCTCCCTTCGCTTTTCTTTTTCTATATTCACGATCACAACGCCATCGGCCGGAAGGAAATCCTCGGCCATCTTTCGTTGCTCCTGCATCTGTTCGTGGTGGAGAAATCGTTCCCGCTCAAGGACGGCTCCCCGCTTCCGGACGGGGACCTCCGGCGCTATATCCGGGGATTGCTGCCCATCGCCGTGATCCTCCTCCCGGCGATCATCCTCGTTCACGAGGCCAACTTCCTGCTGTTCGTCCCGCTGCATGGGATGATCACGCTGACGATCCTGCGGATGAATTCGAAGAACAGCTTCATAAAGGCTGCCCTATGGACCGGGCTGCTGTGTCTCCCGGCGGCGCTGGCCTTCGGCGCCGTATTCCTCAGCGGCACGCCGAGTTATCAAACGTTGCTTGCACTTTGCGAAAAATGGCAGGCGGCCGGCGCACTGAGGGAAGCCTCCTGCGTACTGGATCCCTCCCAGCTCAGCGGTTCGACCCTGCCCGCCTCCTTCGAGCCCATGGAGTGGCCGTTGGGGCAGGCCGCCGCCATCACACGGATGCTCATTTCCGAACACTGGAAAGAATGGATTCTGATCCTCCCCACGCTGGGGATTTCGATCTGGTACCTTGTCCGGCAGACGGTGTATTCCGTTCTCCGTTCCCGATCCGCACAGTCCTTCTCCCCGAAATCGGCGCTGCGTTATTCGGGCTTGTTCTTTTGGAAGTTTTTTTTCGTTCCGCTCCTGTGTTCCCTGCCCGTCTACGTCTCAGCCTACGATTACGGCCGATGGTTCACGATCGCGTGCATCAATTACGTCCTGGTCGCGGTCTCGGTGAATCTGCCCGTCCGGGAGTTCGCGCGCGCGAAAAAGGACGGCGATGAGGATTCCGCCGCGGCGGAATCGCCGAAACACGCGGATCATCGCCTGGTCTTCTACGGCCTTTCGGTCGTTATTTGCATCCTGGCGCTGGTTCTATGGCTGCCCCATTTTTGCTTTTTCAGTTGCGTGTTTATCCGGAGTCCGCTTCAATTTTTCAACCTCAACTTGCTTCCGCGCTAGGGATAGTTCCGTTCCGGTAAGCGCTGTTGAAAATCCACCTGCCGGAAGACACCGGGAAATAAAAAAAACCGCCGGCGGAAAAACGCCGGCGGTTTCATTCTCCATTAGCCTATGCGGGCGGCGAAGGCGCGGCCTTTACCGGAGTCAGATCGAATTCGATGCTGTAGACATCGCCGTCGAATTCGGTCTTGACCTTGTATCCCGAATTGTGGAAGATGGCCAGCATCGGCTTATTGGTCGGCAGGACTTTCGCGTAGAACGTCTTGATGCCGCGCTGCTTGGCCACCCGGCAGAGGTACTGCAGCAGCACCGTGCCCATCCCCTTTTGCTGCCACTCGTCCTGGACGATGAATGCCACCTCGGCCGCCTGGGTCTTGGGATCCAGGAAATATTGTGCGATGGCGACGATTTCCTCGCTCGACACGCCCGGGACCGTCCCGACGATCGCCAGGTTGTTGATGTAATCGATGTTGGTCAGCTGCTGGACGTCCTTGTGGGGGAAGGTCATGGTGTGGGTCATGTAGCGGGTGCGCAGCGAGGACGGGCTGAGCGAGTAGAGCATCTCCGAAAGCGCCGCCTCGTCGGTGGGTTTGACCGGCCGGAAGAACAGCTCGGTTCCGTCGTTGAGGGTCTGGTAGATCTCCAGTTCCTCCGGGTAGATCACCCGGTCGGTGTCGATGACGATCTGGTCCGAGTAGAGATAATTGCGTTCCTTGGCGGCCTGGATCAATCCGGCGCGGAATTTCGGATGAGCGATGTTGATCAACGAGAGCACCCGTTCACGGATGCTCTTGCCGTGCAGGTAGGCCATCCCGTATTCCGAGACGACGTAGTGCACGTCGCCGCGGGTAACCACCACGCCGGCGCCCTCGGTGAGGTGCGGGACGATCCGGCTGATGGTTCCGTTCTTGGCCGTCGACGGCACGACGATGATCGCCTTGCCGCCGCGGCTGCGCGCGGCGCCGCGGATGAAATCCACCTGGCCGCCGATTCCGCTGAAGAACTTGTAGCCGAGCGAATCGGCGCACACCTGCCCGGTGAGGTCGATTTCCAGCCCGACGTTGATCGCCACCATTTTCTCGTGCTGGGCGATGATGTTGATGTCGTTGACGTATTCGGTGGGGTAGAACTCGAAAAAGTGGTTGTTGTTGAGGTAATCGTACAGACGCCGGGTGCCCATGCAGAAGCTGGCCACCACCTTGCCCCGGTTGAGGCTTTTCTTGGCGCACGTGACCGCGCCGCACTCGATCAGGTCGATGATCCAATCCCCGAACATCTCGGTATGGACCCCGAGGTCCTTCTTGTCGCACAGGCACTCGGTCACCACCTGGGGGACTCGTCCGATCCCGCACTCGATGGTGCTGCCGTCTTCCACCAGGCGGCTGACATTATGGCCGATGCGGCGCATGACATCATCCACATCCGCCGAGGGCACCTCGATCAGGTCTTCATCGTGCGGCACCAGGGCTTCGATGGCGTTGACGTGGATGAAGCTGTCGCCGTAGGTCTTGGGCATCCGCGAGTTGACCTGAGCGATGACGTACTTGGCGTTTGCCACCGCGGATTTAATGACGTCCACCGAAACGCCCAGGCTGCACAGCCCGCCGGGATCCGGCGGCGTCACGGTCACCAGCGCGACGTCGATCGGTATCCGGCCGGATTCGAATTCCTCGGGGATTTCCGAGAGGAAGATCGGGGTGTAATCCCCGTATCCCTGTTCGAGCGCCGCGCGGACGTTGTCGCCGATGAAGAAGGTATTCATGCTGAAGCGGTCGCGGCAGCCTTCCTCGAGGTAGGGCGCCTGGCCCATCGACAGCAAATGGATGATGCGCACGTCGCGGACCTCGTCGCAGAACTCCACCATGGCGTTGATCAGGTGCTGCGGCTGCGCGCTATGGCCGCCGATAAACACGCTGTCGCCGGATTGCACCAGTCGCATGGCCTTTGCGGCGCCGGTGATTTTGTCCTTGTATTTTTCCTTCCAGTCGAACGTTGTCATGCCTGCTCCACTCCATCCTCACCCATTTCCCCCGTCTCCTTCCCCCTCTCCTGCGGTTATCACGGGAGAGGGGGAAGGAGACGGGTGTTGGGGAATGAGGAGGATCGTTATTCCTTCTCCACGCTCATCCGGGCGTCCACCGCGATCGGAACGGTTCCGCGGGGGCCGACCACGTAGGGGTTGATATCCAGCTCCTGGATTTGGGGGAATTCCGTTACCAGCTGCGAAAGGCGTTGCAAGCCCTCGGCGATCGCGTCGATATCGACCCCTTCCTCGCCGCGCACACCCTGGAGCATCTTATAGGTCCGCGTGCTCATCAGCATTTGTTTCGCCTCGCCGGCCGTCAGCGGGGCCAGGTAGAAGGAGACGTCCTTCATCACCTCCACCATCGTTCCGCCCATGCCGAACATCATCAGCGGTCCGAAGCGCGGATCGCGATTCATGCCCAGGATCACCTCGCGGGCGCCCTTGCACATCTGCTGGACGAGGACCCCGAGGATCTGCGCCTTCGGCATCTTGCGCGGCACGCGGTACATCATCAGGTCGAAGGCGTCCATCACCTCCTGGGCGTTGCGGATTCCGAGCTTCACCCCGCCCACGTCGGATTTATGGATGATGTCGCGGGACCAAATCTTCATCACCACCGGGTATCCGATCTGGTTGGCGATGTTGGCCGCCTGTTCGGGGGAGGTCGCCAGCGCGCCTTTGGGGGTGACGAAACCGTACGCCTCGAGGATTTCCTTGGCGTCGGCCTCGCCGACCTCGCGCAGCCCCTTGCGCAGGTGGCGCTCGATGATGATTTCCACCTTATGGCGGTTGACCGGGAAGAGCTTCACCACGCGTTTGGGTTTTTTCCGCCAGCGCACGAACTCGCTCATCACCCGGATCACTTCCACGGCGTCTTCCGGCGTCAGGTACTGGGGAATGCCGCCGGAGCGCAGGACGTCCAGCGCTTCGGCGATCTTCTCGGCGCCGATGAAACAGGCCAGCACCGTTTTGCGCGGTTTCTTCTTCACCACCCGCACCACCGCCTCGGCGGTCGCCCGGCATTCGGTCATCGCCTGCGGGGTGAGGATCACCAAGGCAACGTCCACTCCGGGATCTTCGAGGACCGTATCGAGCGCGAATTCATAACGGTCGGCCAGGGCGTCTCCGAGGATATCGACGGGATTGTGGATATTCGAGGCCGCCGGCAGGAAGGACGCCAATTTTTCCATCGTCGGGCGCGAGAGTTTGGCGAACCCCAACCCCTCGCGTTCGATGGCGTCCGCCGCCATGATTCCGGGTCCGCCGGCGTTGGTGATGACCACCACGTTGTTCCCGCCCGGCAGCGGCTGCATGGCGAAGGCCTCGGCGTATTGGAACTGCTGCTCGATGGAATCACAGCGGATGATCCCGGCCCGTTCGAATCCCGCTTCGTAGGCGGTTTCGCCGCCGGCCAGGCTTCCGGTATGGCTCGAGGCGGCCTGGGCGCCCACCGACGTGCCGCCGGATTTAATCAGCAATATCGGCTTGGTGTTCGAAATCTGTTCGGCGCGGCGGACGAAGGTGTTGCCGTCGGTGATGCTTTCCAGGTAGCCGGCGATGACTTTCGTTTCCGAATCATCGCCCAACGCCTCGACCAGGTCCAATTCGTTGACGTCGATCTTGTTGCCGATCGAGATCAGCTTGCTGAATCCGATCCCGGCGGCGTTGGCCATGTCGAGGATCGCCGCCAGCAGCGCGCCGGACTGCGAGATGTATCCGATGCCGCCCGCCTTGGGCAGGTCGCCGCCGAAGCTGGCATTGATATTCTTGGAAGGGGCGATGATACCCAGGCAGTTGGGGCCGATCACCCGGATCCCGTACTGCGCGGCGGTCTGGCTGATCCGCTGCTCCAGCGCCCGGCCCTCTTTGCCGACTTCCTTGAATCCGGCGGTGATGATGATCACCGCCTTGACGCCCAGCTTCCCGCACTGAAGTATGATCTCCGGGACCACAGGGGCCGGGACCACAATTACCACCAGGTCCGGCACGGCTCCGATCGACGGCAGGTCCGGGTAGCACTTCAGCCCTTGGATCGATTCCGCTTTGTTGTTGACGGGGTAGATTTTGCCGGGGAATCCGGCCTGGATCATGTTTTCGAGAATTTCATAGCCGACTTTGGTCTTATGCGTGGAAGCGCCGACGATGGCGACGGACTTCGGTGCGAAAAATTTCTCAAGCCTCATGACGTTCCTCGGTGATCGTTTCCGGGGTGAAAGCGCGCTATTCTATCACGCCGGCGATGCTCCCGGCCGGCGCTCGGAGAAATTCGCTGTAAAAAAGTATACCGCCTTACCTCGATTTCGTTTTCGGACATTCTTCCGCCGCCGGGGAAGGCCGAGCCGATTTACTCGGTGCGGACCTTCTTCCACAGACGCGAGAGGATATTCGTATCCCTGCGGTCCGGTGCTGTTCCGCCGGCCGGCCGGCGGCTGACCCGCGACCGCGTCTCCGACGGGGGATTCGCAAAGACATCCTTCCCCTCCCGGTGGCGGCGATTGTCCCTGTCGATCAGACGGATATACCGCCGGGTCAGCACCGTTTCGTCCGGGGTAGTGAACAACCGGATGTTTTTCGGATACGCCTCCTCCGGATACTGGTCGGCCGCGGATACGATGCTCCGCGACCTTCCTTCCCGCCGGACGATCCCCCGCTGAGCGGAAGCCTTCCGGCGCGATCCCTGCGAAGGGGCGGGCGCCATCCCCATCCGCCTTTCCGCCTTCAAGGTCGCACCGCACTCCGGACAGAAGGCCGCTCCCCGCACGCCGATCAGCACCCGGGAGCAATTCGGACAGCGAAGCCGGAGGAACGACA
>JBJYXS010000028.1:0-8100 GCA_046260075.1 Anaerolineales bacterium
GCTACGCATCGCCGGGTGGCAAAAAAGCAGAATCCCCCGCCCCCGGCGACCCGTGCACGTTAACGCTGCGTATCGCCAATGTCAGCGCGGGCGACGCCGACCAAGTGTTGATCCGCCTGGGCGGAACGGAGGGCCCCAAGCCCTTCGCCACGGTGGGCGCCGGCAACGTCGGATACATCGGGCGGATCCCGGCCCACCAGACGGCGGAAGCCGAATTTGCGCTGGCGGTGGAAGGCGACGCCGAGTCGGGGCTTTTCCCGATTCAGGTCGGGTTTTCTTACCGCAACGTGCTCGGCGAGGATCTGGCCGACGATCAGGTGATCTACCTGAGGGTTCAAGCCCGGCCGGAACTCCAAGCCGGTTTGATGGACGGCATACCCTCCCCGATCATCGCCGGCCAGACCTTTGAGCTGCCGGTGGAAGTGTTTAACATCGGCCGGCAATCGCTGAACGTGGGGACGGTGGAACTGACCAGCGACGATCTGACCCTCGCCAATAACTCGATCTACGCCGGACCGCTGGACGGCAGCACGTCCACCTCGCTGGTGGCCGACGCGACGGCCGAAACGGCGGGCGAGGCCGAGGTGACGCTGACGGTGAATTACCTCGATGAATTCAACCAGCCGCAGCAGTGGACCCACACCTTCCGCTTCACCATCGAAGAAGCGTCCGCTCCGGCGGCGGTCGAGAACGGCGGGGAGGAAAGCACCTCGATCTGGGAATCGATCTGGCAGGCGATCCTGGCCTTCCTGGGATTCGGCGGATAGATGAAAAACCGCGACCTGATCCGACTCGTCCTCCAGAACCTGAACCGGCTGCGGTTCCGGGCCGCCTTCTCGGCGGTGGGAGTGGTCATCGGCACGACGGCCGTGGTGGTGCTGATCGCGCTCGGGATGGGGCTGTACGAATCCGCCATGCAGAGCGTCTCCGGCAGCGTCGGATCGATGAACGAGATCACCGTCATTCCCGGCGCGATGCTGCGCGCCTTTGCCGGAGCATCCGCCGGTGCCTTTTCCGGCGATGCGGTGATCAACGAGGCGTTCCTTGATGAAATGCGGCGCCGTCCGGATGTGGCCGCCGTCACGCCGCGCGAGTCGGTATCATCGGTCCAGCTGATGGTCCGGCAGCTGCATCTGTACGTATCCGTGACCGGGGTGGATCCCTCCGCCCTCCGCGGGATGGGTTGGTCGGTGCAGAAGGGAACCCTGACGTTGAACCGCGGCAGCGTCCTGCTGGGCGCGAAAACCCTCGACAGCTTCGTGGATACCCGGCGCCGCGAATCGGTATCGTTCCAACCCGAAGATCTGGTCGGCCAGTCCATCACCCTGACCGTCACCCGGATCAACGACGCGGGAAAAGAGGAAAACCGCTCGGTCCGGATGCGGATTGCGGGGGTGCTCGCCGAACGCGGCGGCCAGGACGATTACACGCTCTTCCTATCCTTGGCGGAGGCCGAATCGCTGAACGAATGGCTGGAGGGGCGTCCGATCAACCGCTCCCGCGAAGGCTACAGCCAGGCAGCGATCGTTCCCCAATCGTCCGGCGACAGCCTGACCATCGAAGCGGAACTCCTGGGCCGGGGCTTCTATGCCATCTCGGCCCAGACGACGATCAAAGCCTTCAACCTCATTTTCACGATGATCCAGGCGGTGCTCGGCGGCGTGGGCGGGATCGCGCTGCTGGTGGCGGGCGTGGGTATCGCCAACACGCTGACGATGGCGATCTTCGAGCGGACGCGTGAAATCGGCCTGATGAAGGCGCTGGGAGCCTCAAACCGCGAGGTGATGTTCATCTTCCTCGGGGAAGCCGGGGCGATCGGATTCCTCGGCGGGCTGGGCGGCGTGCTGCTGGGGGTGGTGCTGAGCGGCGTGGCCAATATCCTGTACGGCGTATACCTGCAGAGTCAGGGCACGGCGGTCGCCTCCGATGCCTCCGCATCGATCACTTTCATCCCGCTGTGGCTGCCGCTGGCGGCGATCCTGTTCGCCACCGTGATCGGGGTCCTCTCGGGCCTGTACCCGGCACAGCGCGCCGCCCGGTTGGAACCCGTAACCGCTTTGAAATACGAATAATCCGGTGAATCCCGCCGGAGACGACGGCCCTTTCGCTATCGGGCCGTGGAAAATGAAAACTGGGCGCCCATTCGCGCCCAGTTTTTTCTGCGTTGCACAATCGACGGCCGGATCAGGCGATGTCCGGTTTCGAAGGAATCAGCTCGTCGGGCATGCCTTTCTTCTCAACGATAGTGGAATCGGTTAGCTTTACTTCCAGCCATGTCTGGTAGGCGGCATTCTGGGCCGCTTCCAATTTTTCGGGAGTCATCGGCCGGTCGCCCTTTTCCAGAACCTTCAAGATCACCCAGGTGTCCACACCGGTCTGCAACACCTCGCTGACATCCCCCTTGTCCAATCCAAAGGCGGTCTGTTCGATTTCCGACGGCGGATTGCCCATGGCGATCCATCCGATATCCCCGTTCTTTGCCTTGGACGCCTCGTCGAGGGAGACTTCCTGGACAACCGTGTTCCATAATTCGCCGCCCTTGATTCTGGCCAGCGCCTCCTCGGCCGAGGTCTCGTCGGCCAGGACGATCTGCGCCAGATGCACCTGCTCTTCCGCATCCGGAACGTCGGCCACAATGGCATCGCGCACTTTTTCGATGATCAACTCGCTGCGAACGCGTTCGCGGAACTCCTCCTCCGTCATTCCGGTCTCTCGGGTGATGTTCTCGATATACAACGAGTAGTATTTTTGAAACGCGTCTGCCGTGAACGGCGTGGCAGTGGGAATGGCCGTGACCGTCGGCGTCAACGTCGGCGTGTAGGTCGGGGTTGTCGTCCCCGTCACGGTCGGAGTGAGGGTGGGCGTCTCGGTCTGCGTGGGGCTCGGGGTCAGGGTCGGTCCGCCCGGGGTAACACTGGGGGTTGTGGTTTCAGTGGGCGTCACGGAAGGGAAGGGCGTTTTTGTCGGCGAGGGCATGGCGGTCAGCGTGGCAGCCGGTATGTAGCCCACCATGGCATTGATCTCCGCCTGGACTTCCTCGTCGGTCACCGTGATTTCGCGTTCGGCCGCCTCATATCGCGCGATTTTTGCTTCGATGAGGAATTGCAGGGAATCTTCGCCCAGTGCCGTCCGGTTGGAAAGGGCGCCGGCAATGTCCTCAGCCCGGGCCTGCAGCGACGCCGCTTCGATTGCGTCGATAAGGCTGGTCGCCTCCGAAATCAGCCGGTAGTATGAAGCCACCAATTGCAGGCGTCGATACCGCACTTCCTTCTGCACATCCCCGACGGTGATCTCTTCATCATATACCACCGCGGAAGCCTTCTGCACCTGCAGGTAATACGTATTGACATACCCGTAACCGATCACGCCCAGCACCAGCAGGATGATCGCCGCGGTGACTACCAGCACCCACCGTGTCTGGACTTGGTCGTGCCGTATGTGGCGGCGTTGTTTCCGGGTGAGGGTGCCCGGCTGTTTTTTGGTTTTCGATGGCATTTTCACCTCCAAGATCGCATCCCGGCCGACGGGCTGCCGTCCGGGCCGGGGGAGATTTCTTCGTTTACCGGACGATTATTCGTCCGCGAACGGCAGCAGGGCCATATGCCGGGCCCGCTTTACCGCCACCGCCAGGGCGCGTTGATGCCGGGCGCAGGTGCCGGTTTGGCGCCGGGGCCGGATCTTGCCGCGTTCCAAGACATACTTCCGCAGCATATCGGCCTGTTTGTAATCAATGACCTTTACCTTATCCGCACAGAATTGGCAGACGCGCGGCTTGCGCACGTACCTGCGACGCCCGCCTCCGGAGCGGGATGGGCCTCCGCCGCGGGTGTTTTCTTCGGTTGACACCATTGTTGCCTCCATGGCGGCCTCCGCCGCCGACTAGCCTGCCCCGAAGCCGCCGCATCCGGAAGGGAATCCCGGTCCACGGGACGCCTTTGCCCGGCAGCTGTGCGGGGCGGTTCTCAGAAGGGATATTCGTCGTCCGTCGCTTGCGCGCTCGACGGTCCGGACGCGTCCTTGCGGTCGCCCAATAGGATCATCTCTCCGGCGACGACTTCCACCGCCGCATGCTTCTTTCCCTCGGAATCTTCCCACCGGCGTGTCTGCAACCGTCCCTCGATGTATACCTGGGCGCTCTTGCTGAGGTGCTGTTTGCAGATTTCCGCGAGGTTTCCCCAAGCCACGACGGTGAACCACTCGGTTTCCTCGTGCCGTTCTCCGCTGGCTGAACTCCACGTGCGGTTGGTCGCCACGCTGAAAGTGGTAACCGGCTTGCCCGAGGAGGTATAGCGCATTTCCGGATCCCGGCCCAAATGCCCGATAATCATCACCTTGTTCAGACTTCTCGACATGTTCGCGCTCCTGGCTCCGGCGATGCGCTCGGCCGCCGGGGCCCGCCTCGATCGAGTCAACTCTCGGGACGAATAATGGAAAACCGCAAGATCGCTTCCACCAAACCCAGATTCCGTTCCAGCGTCGCCGGGACCGTTCCGGGCATTTCGGCATACACGAAGGCGTACAGGCCGTCGCGCTGTTTGCGGATGGCGTAAGCCATGCGCCGTTTGCCCCACAGATCCACCTTGCTGACGGACCCTCCCGCCTCGGTGATCCAGGACTTCACTTTCTCCAGCAGTTCGTTGAGGGCTTCCTGATTGGTTTCGGGATGGAAGATCAAGCCGACTTCATAGTTGCGCATGAGGAAAACCTCCTTTCCACGGGAATGCCCCCCTCGGCCGGACAGGCATCCGGGTGGGGAGCGGAAACGCGGGATGACCCCGCGGCAACGGGCGGGAGTATATCGAAAAGCCGCGATTTGGGCAAGTGCCCCCTCCCCTTCCCATCCCCGGTATATGAATCCTCCCCCGCTAAGGGGATTTCTTGGCAGTGGAGGCCAGAGGAGGGGGCATGGCGGCTAGTGAAGTTCCTTCACCGAATACAGCTCGCCGTCCGCGAATCCCCGGGAGCGGTAATAATCGCGCGTGCCAACGGCGGAAATCACCGCCAAGCGGGAAAAGCCGGCCTTGCGTGCGATCTGTTCGGCGGACGAAAGCAGTTCGGCCCCCAAACCTAGGTGCTGCGCGGCTCCGTTCCGGCTGCCGCCGAGTGGAAGCGTTTGACCATAAATATGCAGGTCGCGGATGATCGCCGCGCCGCGCAAATCCTCCCAATCGATTTCCGGGACAGGATTCTCCGGCAGGGACAGCCGCAGGTAACCGGCCAACCATCCATCCGGCGTGACGAAGGAGAGAAACCGTTCCTGCGCCGCGCCCGCCGCATATGCCAGGTCATCCCGGCGCAATGTCTTCCGGTCCACCTTCCTGCCGCGCACCTCGCGGCAACGGATGCAACGGCAGCGCGCACCGCGGGCCGCCAGCAGACGTTGGGCTTCCTCCCGCAGATTCGAACGCCGGTTTCCCTCCACCACATGCCGGACCGGGATATCCCGCGCCAGCCGGTTGACCCGGCAATACGGCGGGATGAGCACCTTTATCGCCGCCATCAGTTCCAGCAATTCCTCATAGGCATACGGCCGGTATTCGCCGCGTTTGTAGAGCGCGTACAACGGGCTTTTGGCCGTCAGCACGGTGGGGTAAATTTTCAACTCGTCCGGCCGCAGGGCGGGATCCTCGAACAGGCGGGCGAAATCCGCAACGTCGCTTTGCGGGGTCGCACCCAGCAGGTTGGGCATCCAATGGGCGTGGATCTTGAAGCCGGCGCTTCGCATGATCCGGAAGGCCCGCCGGGTCTCCTCCGTCGTGTGTCCCCGCCGATTCAAAGACAGTATCCGGTCGTCGAGGCTTTGCACGCCGACCTGGATCTTGGTCACCCCAAGCCGGCGCATATGCCGCATCTCATCCGCCGTGAGGACGTCCGGACGCGTTTCCACCACCAGGCCGACGCAGCGTCTTTCCGCATGTTCATTCCGTTTTTGCGCCAGGTCGAGCGAATCGGAATCCTCCCCGTTCAGCGCGTCCAACAGGCGCCGGACGAACTGCTCCCGATAGGAGCGCGGATAGGCATTCCAAGTGCCTCCCAGGATCAGAAGCTCCACCTTGCCGGTCGGATGCCCGACCGATTCCAGCGAGGACAGGCGGCTGAATGCCTGGCGGAACGGATCGAATGCATTCTGCGCCGCGCGCAACGCACCCGGCTCATCGGCCAGGTAGGATTTCGGCATGCTGGGATCGTTCGGGCAGAAGATGCACTCCCCCGGACACGGGTACGGCCGTGTCAACACACTCACCGTCGCCACGCCGGAAAGGGATCTCACCGGTTTCATCCGCAACCGCTCCAGCAATCCCTCGTCCGCCGGCAACTCGCCTGAGGCGGTCATTGCACGGTACTCGGCGATGAGGAAATCCTTGCTCAGATAGCTCCCTTGCGCGGGATGGCGGTGCAGAGCCCGGCGCAGCTCGCCGCCCGCGGCGAGCTCGTGCAGGATCGCCCGCGCGGCAGCCCGCCGTTGCGGATCGGAATAATCCCGCGCGCGCTTCCAGGCTTCCAGCCGCCCGCGCTCTTCTTCTGTATAATCCCCGGTCATGGAATCCGACATCGCCCGTCGCCTCGCCGATCTCAATCGGGCATTCTATCAAACCTTCGCCGGCCCGTTCGCCGCAACCCGGGCGCGGGTCCAACCCGGCGCCGAGAAGCTGCTGCAGCGCATTCCGCCCGGATCCTCCGTCATCGATCTCGGCTGCGGGAACGGGAACGCCGCCGTCTGGCTCGCGGCGCACAATCCTCCCCGGCGCTATCTCGGCCTCGATGGCAGCGACCGCCTGCTGGAACTCGCCGGCAGCCGCTCCTACCCGTTCCCGGCGGAATTCCGGGCGGCCGACGTCATCGACGAACATTGGGCCTCCCCCCTGACGGAATCGTCCTTCGATTTCGCTCTGGCCTTCGCCGTGCTGCATCACATCCCCGGCGCGGCACGCCGGCTTGCGTTCCTCCGGGCATGCCGGCGCCTGCTCGCGCCGGGCGGGATTCTGTTCCTCTCCAATTGGCGGTTCCTGCGCGCCGTAAAACTGCGCCGGCGGATCGTCGCCTGGGAAACCGTCGGGCTGAAGGAATCCGACGTAGATCCCGGGGATTACTTGCTGGATTGGCGGCACGGAGGCCGGGGATACCGGTATGTGCACATAGTCGAAGATCCGGAACGGAAGACGCTGGCGGAGGAATCGGGGTTCCGCGAAATCGAAACCTTCGAATCCGACGGCGAGGGGGGAAGGTTGGCGGACTATGCGGTGTGGAAGTCCGCCTGAACCATCCATTTTCCGGAAAGCCGGCGGTTCCGGCGTCCGGAATAAAGAAAACCAACGGACGCGAAGCGACAGGCGGCTTCGCGTCCGTTGCATCCCGCGGCCGGATCCGAAGGGTTATAGCTGGGATTTAAGGAAATTCGCCAGACCCATCTGCTCGATTTGACCGGCCTGCGATTCGAGCAGGTCGATGTGAGCCTCCTCGTCCTGGAGAATCGAATCCAAAAGCTCCTTGGTGCCGTTGTCGCCCGCCGCGACGGCCAGCTGGATGGTGTTGTTGTAGGCCTGGATGGCGTCCGCTTCGCCTTTCGTGTCGTTTTGAATCTGCTGGGGGATGTCTTCGCCGATGACGATCTTGGCCAAATGGCTGACGATCGGCTTGCCCTCCAGGAAGAGGATCCGGCCGATCAGTTTCTCCGCGTGCTTCATTTCGTCGATCGCCCGTTTTTCCACCGTCTCGTGCAATTTCCCATACCCCCAATCTTCGGCCATTTCGGAATGCACCATATATTGGCTGATCGCCGCCAGCTCCTCCGAGAGCCGGGCATTCAGTTGCTCGATGACTTTCGGGTCGCCTTTCATGATTCCTCCTGGCATCCGCGACGGTTGCCGTCCCGTCATGGGACGGCTTGGTCCGACGCTATTTCTTCTCAATTCCGGTGAAGGGTCCCGTCGGCCGGCGGGGGAACTCATCGGTTCCGGGCTGCCGCAATTGCCCCGTTCGGATGCGTGGAATTTGTCCCGTTTGGCCGCGCGGCAATTGGCCCGTTCCGGTGCGCGAAAGCTGCCCGGTGCCGCCGATCTTCTTTTCCTCGGCGGCGACTTCCTCCTCCACCTCGGAAAT
>JBJYXS010000028.1:8200-12482 GCA_046260075.1 Anaerolineales bacterium
ACGGCGTGGATGCGCGATTTGACCATGCCGTAGACATTAAACTGGGCGACGACCTCCTGCGGCCGGTGGATCCGAACCATCGAGACGTTTTCCAATTCAATGTAGGAATCGGTCGGATCACTCAACACGCCGATCAAACCGGCGGCGGTGACCGACATCAACCCGTTCACGCGGTAATTCTGCGTGAGGATCGATGCCGGGACGAGATCGCGGGGCAATCGGGTTTCCATAATGATCCCTCTTCCTTGCCGTTTACACGGCCGCCCGGAAACCGATGTAGAGCGTCACCGGCTCCGCGCTTTCCTCCACCCACAGCAGCCCTTGCGCGGCGCGTATCTGCCGGTAGGCCGTTCCGAGCGGCGACACCTTCTGCATCTGAGTCGTCTGGCGCCTGATCTCGGCCAGTTCGACCGCCGTGAGGGGCGGGCCGGAATCGACCATCGACAACACCACCCATTCGCCGAGCGGCAGCTTGTCGGCATGGGTGATCGCGAACAGCCCGCTCGGTTCTCCGCCCTTCAGCCGGAAAAGCACCAGGTCGATCGGCGTGCGGTTGCTGCGGGCAATCGACCAGCCAAACAGGGTCTGCAGGCCGCTCGTCGCCGCCTGCGGGTTGCCGAACACGTTGGGGTATTCCCCGGTCATCTGAGTGAGGATCTGGACCTTCCGGGCCTCCGCCGCTTGCCGCATCCCCTGTAAAGCGTCCCGGATCACTCCGCGGTAGGGAAACACCTGCTTGCCGGTCTGCGGGGGCAGCGGAGGACTGGCGTCGGCCGGAATCCGCTTGAGCCATTCTTCCACCTGGGCGCGTAATTTCCAAAGGTTGGCCCGGTTGGGAAGGTTCGGATTCGTACCGACCACCTTGGCGACCTCACCGATGAAGGTCATCATCGCTTGGCGGAACTCGGCCGGGGAAACGGCCGCCGGAAGCGGCGAGGTGCCGGCGACGGGCGGGGCGGGCGGGGCGGCACGCATCCGGCCCAGCCGTTCGAGCGCCACGCCGGCCCACGCCGCCAGGCCGCGGAGGATTTGCACATGATGCTCGCTGAAACTGACCTGCGACGTCCGGTTGTATACCCCCAGCACGCCGCCGATGTGCCCCTCCACCCAAATCGGCACATTGGCGAGCGTCTGGACCATGTATCCGGTCTTCACCTTCAGGCTGACCTGCCCGCTTTTCTGCCGGACGATCGTCTGGCCGGATTTGATCACCTGGCTGACGAACTCATCCGACACCGGAATTCGGTTGGTCATCGCCCGGCCGCCCTGGGTTTCCTTGCTGGCCCGGAGGATGACCTCGCGGGACCCCTCCTCGAGCATGTATATTCCGGCGTCTTCGGCGCCCGTCAGATAAGCGGCGGCCTCCACGATCTGCCGCAGGAGGAGATCAGCCTCGCGAGTCTGGGTGACCGCGCGGCCGACATCCAGCAGCGAACGCAGCTCCTCGTTCCGGCGGCGCAGTTGCTCGATGTTGTTCCGAAGCTCTTCGACGTTCTGCCGTTCGCCCGCCTGGACGGCGGACTGGCGGTAGGCATTAAGGATGGATTGAACGATATTGTCGGGCTTGCAGGGTTTGAGGAGAAAATCCTTGACGCCGAGGCGGAACAGATTGCGCGCCAACTCCGGGTTGATCCGGCTGGCCATCACGATCGCCGGTGCGTTTTCCCCCTGATCGCGCCGCTGCCGAAGACCGGTGACCTGAAGACCCTGCAGCTGAGTCAGATCGACCGCCAAGACGTCTGCGGGCGGCGAATCCGGCCGGGCCAACTCGGCCGGGAATCCCTTCGGGATCAGTACTTCGCGCACCAGCCACTCGCCCGATTCCGGCATGTCCGCGAGAACGAGCACCCGCGGAAGAGCCTTGCGTATGTTTCCGGTTTTCGTACGCGAATTCATCATGCGGAATGCCGACTCCGCTTGATAATGCGCCGTCTTCCGGACGCGGCTCGCCGGAAAGGCGGCAATCCGATTGTACTATAGAAGGAAAACCGTACGCCATCCACAACGTTGCGGAGTAACTGCGCGGGGCCGTCCCGATCCGGATTATTCCGGATATCCGAATCGGCATCCGCCGGATTCCAGCCGTGTGGTTGGAAGATGACGCCCGGTCGATCGGCCGGCTTCTGCTTTCCATCATCGGCCGGAAGGTCCTTTCAACCCATCCGGCACGTCCCGGCAACCGACCGGCGCCGACGATCAATAATTGGATAATGACAATAAGGAAAGACGACGACGATCCGTCGACTTCCGGCGGCATCTGTATTATACGGCGGTTTGGATTTCGTCTGCCGCCGCCTTTCCGGCGGCGGGATGGTCCGACCGGGCGGGAAGCGATGCCCCGGCGATCCAGCCGGCGACAACGCCCGCCGCCGCAAGCAGGAACACGATGCGGTGCCCGGTCCACTCCGTCAACGCCCCGCCGATGAAGGGATACAGGATGATGATGCCGGCAAGCGTGTTGGTCAGGCCGATATACACGGGCCGCTGACCCGCAGGCGCAATTTCGAGGACGTAATTGAGAAAACCCAGCATGATGGACCCGTCGCCCAGCCCCAGAAGCAGGAACGCTCCCGCCATCAAGCCGGTGGAGACCGCCGCCCCGCCGCCCACCGTTCCCGCCGCGAGGACCAAACCCAGCGCCAGCAAATATACCCCGCCGACGATCCGGATCACGACATGCGATCCCCGGCGGTCTGCGACCCACCCGAACAGGATCCCGGCCAGGGCGCTGCCCGCCGTCTGGGCGATGGCAAATCCGCCGATTCCGGCTTCCGGCACCCCCAGCTCGCGGATGGCGAAGACGGCGAAGAACGGCGACGCCAACCCGCACAGGCCGATCAGCAAACGCGAGACGTTGACCCGCAGGAAAGTCCGATCCTTCCGGATCAGGCGCACCAGCCCCGGAAGATATTCCAGCATTCTTTGGCGCCGCTCAGCCACCGGTTCGGCGGGTTCGCGGACGAGGTACATCCCGCTGAATGAAATCATGAAGCTGAGCGAGGCCAATATCAGGATCAACGCATAGTTATCCGGATAACTCAGCCCGGAGGATTGCAGGATCCAGCCGATGGCCCCGCCGGCCGCGATCGAGAGGATTCCCGCCACCAACTGGCCCGTGCCGATCAGCCTTCCGCGTTCGCGGTGGGAAAACGCCTTCCCGAGGATGTCGAACCACGCCACCCCGGCGATCGAATCCGTGAAACTGAAATGGAAGATCGACAGGTACAGCAGCAGCAGGATGAGTCCGGGCGCCGTCGCTCCGGAAACCATCAGGAACACGCCCAGCAGGAGGAACACCGGACGGCCTATCCAGGCACAGGCCAGGATGATGGGCAGTTTGCGGGGAATGGTGGATAAATAATGGGCGGCGAAGATCTGCGGGAACAACCATCCGCCCAGCCAGATGGCGCTGATCAGACCGATCAGGATGGAATTATCCGTCAGGCCCGCGGCGAACGCAGGCAGGGTGGTATTCAGTCCGGCGAAGGTCAACCCGACGGTGAAGAAGACGTAATCGGTCAGGAATCCAAGCCTATTCTTCCGGTGATCCCTGCGGGAGAATTCAGAGAGAGCCATTCGGCCGATTATAACGCCCGTCCCGCTGCGTTTCATCACCCGCTCCGGCCGGCCGTCGCGCCACCCCGCCCCGGTCCTCCCGGAGGGTGATCGGGAAAGCGTGTTGGGCAGATTCCCTGATCCCGTTCCGTTTTTGAAGGCCGGGAACGGGAGGGTATAATCGCCCCCATTGCGCAAAGGGAGAGTCCATGGACCGACCATCGCGATTCCTGACATTGGCCGTATTTGTATCCGGCATGACCGCCCTCGCGGTGGAACTGGCCGCTTCCCGCCTGCTGGGCAACGTATTCGGAACGAGCAACCTGGTCTGGGCCAATATCATCGGGTTGATCCTCGTCTACCTCACCGCCGGTTATTTCATCGGCGGACGCTGGGCGGACCGCAATCCCTCCCCGACGGTGTTCTACCGCATCATGGCCTGGGCGGCGCTGACCACCGGGATCGTCCCCGTGATCAGCCAGCCGGTCCTGCTGAAGGCCGCCTGCGCAGTCGAAAAGCTCGACGCGGCGATCGTACTGGGTTCGTTCGGATCGGTGCTGATCCTTTTTTCCGTGCCGGTGACCCTCATGGGGTGCATCTCCCCCTTCGCCATCCGGCTGGCCATCCGCGATGTGCAGGCGGCCGGGGACGTCTCCGGGCGGCTGTACGCCGTCTCCACGCTGGGTTCGATCATCGGCACCTTCCTGCCGGTGCTGTGGCTGATTCC
>JBJYXS010000029.1:0-12206 GCA_046260075.1 Anaerolineales bacterium
ACGGAGGTTCCCGATGGCCAAAAAAGCAGTGACCGCAAAACCGTTCTACAAAAAAACGGCCGAAGAGCTGGCCGAGGACGCCCGCAAAAGGGCCCGGGCCAAGATCTTTCTGAAGGATCCCCTGGTGACCAAACAGACCGGGCTGCTGAACGATTATGTCGTGATCGGCAGCGACACCAGCATCCGGGAAGGGCCGACGTCGGCGCGGTTCATCGTGATCGACTACGACGCCACCACCGACACCGTCGAGGACCCCGCCGTCTACCGCGAAAAAATCGTCGATTGGAACGAGAGGAAGCGGGAGGCGCTGTGGGAGTTCGAAGCCCGGCCGAAGACCCGCCAAGCGGCCCAGATCAACGCCTGGGCGACGGCGGTGGATACGCTCCAGTTTTTTCAGCAGGAACAGGTCCTCGGCCGCGAGGTGGGCTGGGCGTTCGACGGCAGCCGGCTGCGCATCCTCCCCCACGCCGCCTACGAAGCCAACGCCTTCTATTGCCGGCAGACCATGGCGCTGCATTTCGGATATTTCCGGGCCAAGGAGGATTCCAAGGACGAGATCCGCACGTCGCTCAGCCACGACGTCGTCGCCCACGAGACCTCGCACGCCATCCTCGACGGGATCCGGCCCAACTACCTGAGTTCGATGGATCCGGACACGCTCTCGTTCCACGAATACATCGGCGATCTGGGCGCCATGCTTTCGCTCTTCCGCAACCGGGAAGGACTGGCGGAAATGATCCGGCTGGGCGGCAACAAGAAGCGGTTCCTGGATTTCATCTCCGACCTGGCGCCGCAGGTGGCGGAAGGTTTGTACGGCCACGCCGACCGGTCGTTTCTGCGCTCCGCCAGGAACCGGAAAACCTACGACGACGTCAAGGACAGCAACGAAATCCACCTCCGCAGCCAGGTGCTGAGCGGTTTCGCCTTCGATCTCCTCAACGCCATCTACAATACGGACGTGAAGAACAAATGGGAATCCCTGCCGCTCAAGGGATTGACGGCCAACCAAAAAACATTGGAGCTGCTGGCCCGGGCCGCCCGGACCGTCGGCTGCATGCTGCTGGCGCCGCTGGATTACCTTCCGCCCGATTCGGTGAGCTTCCACGAATACGCCGCCATCGTCCTGGCGCTCGATATGCGCGCCTACCCGGATGATTTCTACAAATACCGGCAGCAGATGGAGCGTCTGATGGTAAAGCGCGGCATCTATCCTTCGGAGAAGGAACGGAACCGGCTGCTGCCGGGATATGCCTTGCGGCGGTTTGAACGCTATCTGATCGAGCGGGATATCGACATGATCCGCCGGTCCCGGGTGGGGGCGTACCGGTTCATGGACGCCAACCGCAAGCTGTTCCGCATCCCGGCCGATAAGGATTTCCGGATCGACGGGGTGGCCACCAACCAGCGCGAGACCGGGATTCTCCACAAGCCTCCTCCGCTGACGTTCATTCAGTACGTCTGGGACGAATACCTTCCGGTTCCTAAAACGTCGGGAAATTCTTCCGTCGACGAGCTGACCGTCAGCCTGGGCGGGACTCTGGTGATCGACGACAATGTCAACATCGAATTCTGGGTGCCCCCCAAAAGGGCAAGCCGGGTCCGGGCCCGGGGCCGGGAGCGCATCCACCGGCTGATGGCGGACGGCAGTATCGACATGAATCCCTCCCCGGGATTGCGCAGCGGGCGCATGTTCCTGATGGAAGGAACGGAAGGCGGGCGAGTCCGGCCCCTGTTGAACACGGTGTGCATGCACGCCGACCGCATGGGAAAGGGGTGACGACCATGGCCAAAAAGACCGCAACCGTCAGGGTATACAACATACGCTTCGGCGATTGCTTTCTCGTATCCATCCCCGCCGCCGGGGGCGAGAAGCACATCCTGATCGACTTCGGGAACGCTTCCGGGGCGGTGAAGGGCGGCGGAGGGGCAAACGACGTCTTCCGTCCCATCGTCGAGGACATCCTGCAGCGGACGAACGGGAGGGTGGATCTCGTCATCCTGACCCATGAACATCTGGATCACCTGGAAGGATTCTACAGCGAACGGCGGCGATTCGACCGCATCCAGGTGGGGGATGTGTGGTTTCCGATCATGAGCGAACCCCATTACTACGAGGATAATCCCCAATGCGAACCGTTGAAAAAGGCCCGGTTGGGATTGCTCGGGTACATGCAGCGCTGGGGGGAAATGGGACGCCTGGACGCCGTTCCGGAGGATATCCGCTTGATGATGCAGAACAACGTCCTGGATTTGTCGAACCAGGACCGGGTGAAATACCTGCGCGGGCTGCCCGGTTCTTCTTCCCACGTCCATTACATCCATCGGGGAGTCGGCACCCGGAGGATCCACGGCTTGGGCGATGCCGTAAAAATCGAAGTCTTGGCGCCCGAAAAGGACGCCAGTGTGTACTATCCGCAGAGAGATTCGGCCTTTTGGAAAAAAGCCGTTTGCCGGCTGGGTACGGCGGATGTGAAATCCCTGGACATCCCGTCCTACAAGGCTCCCGCCGCTCCCAGCCACATGGCCCAGGATGAATTCGAACACCTGCGGGAGGACATTTCCGAAATCGACATGAACGACATGCTGGCCATCGACAAGGCGGCCAACAACACCAGCCTGGTGCTGCGGATCCGCATCGGACGGAAGACGATGCTGTTCACCGGCGACGCCGAGGCGGAAAGTTGGGCGATCATGAAAGAGAAGGGATTGCTGGAACCGGTCGATCTGCTCAAGGTCGCCCACCACGGCAGCCTCAACGGGATGCCGTTCGAAGGGGAGGAATCGGTGGTCCCGCTTCTGCTGAAAACGAGGAAGAAGACCAAGGCGATCGTCAGCACACGCAAAGGCGTGTACGGCAAAACGGCGGAAACCGGGATCCCCAACCCGCGCCTGATGAAGTTGTTGAAGAAAAAATGCAAACAGGTGCTGATCACGGAGAACAACATCGGATTGGGGGAGTATGAGGACGTGACCATATAATATATTAATGAAGGAAGAGGCCGTTCCCCCCGTTCGGAAGGGAGAAAACCGCCCGCTTGCCGAAACGGGCACGGCCTTGCCGGCCGGATGTGTTGTCCGGCGCATAGAAAAGACGGCGGGGTCTTGGTATAATCGTCTTGTGCACTGTGCAGCCAGCCCCCCTCTGGTTGCCGGTGCACATTTTTTCCGGTTTTGCGGCCTGCTGCGCCGCCGGCACCGGGCAGGGGGTGTTTTCGAGGATGTATTTCTGACGGCGGTGCTGATCACAGCCTGCCGGATGGCCCGCATTTCCCGCAGTGAAGACGGGTTCGTTCGCCCCGAAATTTCCTGCCCGCCGGACAGAGCCGGGACGGGATCCGCCATCAAATCCCCATTGTGGAAATACCACTTTCTGCGCGCCTTCGGTGTGGAAAGTCGTAAAAAGAAGAAAAACGGCATTTTGTCCATATTGGTTCTTGACTTTCGTGTGATTTTAGTAGATAATACGTTTTAGTAAATCGTATTATCATGGCAAAATACAAGAAACGCCCAACCATGGGGGATGTCGCAAGTCTGTCCGGGGTATCCCAGACGACAGTCTCCTTCGTTATTAACGATGTTCCGAACGCCAATATCTCCAAGAAGACCCGCGCGGCGGTGCTGAGGGCCGTCAAGCAGCTTGGGTACACGCCCAACGCGATGGCCATCGGGCTGCGGACGAGCCAATCCCGGGTGATCGGTCTGGTCACCGACGAAATCGCCACCACGCCGTTCGCCGGGCAGGTGATCGAGGGCGCCCAGAACGCCGCCCGCGAGCAGAAGCGGCTGCTGATGTTGATGAACTCGGGCAAGGATGCCGGCGTGGAGGATCAGGAGATCGGCATCCTGCTCAGCCGGCAGGTGGAGGGGGTGATTTTCGCCACGATGCGGCACCGCACGATCGTCCCGTCGGAACTGCTGTTTCAGATCCCGTCCGTGCTCCTGGATTGCCGCGACCCCGCCGGTTCCCTTCCCTCCGTGGTTCCGGATGAATTCCTGGGGGGGTATCAGGCCGCCGAAGCGCTGATCCAAAAGGATCATCGCTGCATCGGCATGATCAACACCTCCGAGGACGTTCCCGCCGGCCGCTTGCGCGAGAAAGGATTCCGGCAGGCGCTGACGGACCACGGCATCGCCGCGGATGAGGGGTTGATCGCCTACGGCGAGGACGGCGACGCCAAGACCGGCTACGACGGCGTCAAGGAACTCTTTGCGCGCTACGGGAAGATGACCGCGCTGTTCTGCTTCAACGACCGGGTGGCGATGGGCGCCTACGATGCGCTGCGCCAGATGCAAAAACGGATCCCCGAGGATGTGGCGGTCATCGGTTTCGACAATTACGATTTGATTTCCGCCAATCTGCATCCGGAACTCACCACCATGCAGCTGCCGCATCACGAAATGGGAAGGTGGGCCGTGGAAACGGTGCTGCAGATTTCCCAGGGGACGGGGGAAAACACCCCTTCCCCGCAAGTGATGCTGCCCTGCCCGCTGGTGAAGCGGGATTCCATATGAGCAATGGGAATCCAAGGAGGTGTTATGGATGAATAGCCGCAAAAGAAGAGGGTAGTCATGCTGGCCGGCACGACTACCCTTACGATAGTGCCCAAACATCCCATCAGGCGACTATCCGGACGTATTATACCGAAAAGCCGTTCCGCAACATTGCATCCGGACAGCCTTCCCCCCCGTTCCCGGCATTATCCTTTCTTCCCGGCAAGCACAGACAACCCTTTCCAGCCGATCCTCAGGATAATCTTCCCAATGGAGGAGGACCATGTTTAGACGACGCAACATCTTTACCACAATCGCCATGCTGGCGGCGCTCTCCCTGGCCCTGGCGGCCTGCGGCACCGCCACGCCTACCCCGGTGCCGCCCTCGCCCGAACCCGCGACCCAAAAACCGCCGGATACGAAGCCGACGGAGGAACCGGAAGCCGAGCTTCCGAACTGCGGTACGGATCCCATCGTGATGAAAGTCACCTTCGAGACCGGCTGGGATATGCCCACGCTGCTGACCGAAGAGTTCACGAAGCAGTTCCCGAACGTCACCTGGGATATTTCCATGGAGCAGTTCGCGAATCTCATCACCACGACACCGCTGCTCCTCGCGAGCGACAATCCGCCCGATCTGATCCGGCTGCCGACGATGACCTCGTTTGCGAAGGACGGCCTGCTCAAGAACCTGGACGACTACGCGACGGCATTCGGCTGGAACGATTGGCCGGTGCCGCAGATTGATCAAAACCGGCTGGGCGCGGACGGCATCCGCGGATCCGGCACGCTGTACGCGATGGGTCTCAACTACAGCATGACCGGCATTTTCTACAACAAGGAACTCGCCGCGCAGATCGGCATGACCGAACCGCCCAAGACGGTCGCCGAGCTGGAAGACCTGTTCGCCAAGGCCAAGGATGCCGGACTCCAGCCGATCATGGAGTGGGGCAGCGCAAAAAGCGGCATGGGTCTGGCGTTCCCGCTCCAAAACCTGATGGCCGCCTTCGGCCCGACCGGACCGATCAACGAATGGATCTTCCAGAAGCCCGGCGCGACGATCGACACGCCGACGAACCTGATCGCGGCTCAGCACCTTCAGGACTGGATCGAAAAGGGCTACTTCCCGCCCGACATCAACGCCATCGAGTACACCGACGCCGCCGCCCGGTTCGGCAAGGGGGAAGGCGTCTTCACCTTCAACGGCGATTGGCAGAACGGCGGTTACGATACGGACATGCCCGGCAACGTCGGGTTCTTCCTGATGCCGCCCGCTGAGGCCGGCGGAGGGTATGCCGCCATGTCCGCACCGCTGACCTACGGCATCGCCGCCGGGGCCAAGCACGCGGATTGCGCCGCGTTCTTCTTTACCTGGGCCGCCACGAACGACATCGCCCGGCAGATCAACGTCGACGGCATGGGGTCGAACCCCGGCGGGCCGGCGGATGCCAAGATGCCGACGGTTAGCGCCGGCTCGGTCACGATCGACACGCTTGCCGCAGGACCTCAGTTGAGCGGCGCGATGGACTTCATCGCCAACGCGACGAGCTCGATCTTCGCCCAGGGCTGGACGCCCGAACTCCAGAAGATGGTCGGCGGCAAGCAGGACGCCGCCGGTCTGCTGGCGGCGGTCCAGGCGGAATACGAACGGGAACTCGCGGAGTAATCACACTCGGAGCCGCGGGGCGATGGCTGTCCCGCCGCGATCAATGGAGAATAATCCCATGAACGCTGACAATCGCCCCGCGGCCGTCAACACCTCCCGGCGGATCCTCCCTTCCGGTAGAATCCGCCGGGAGATAATCTTCGGCTGGCTGTTCGTTCTGCCCGCTCTGATCATCTATGTGGTCTTTGTGATCGTGCCTTTTCTATCGACCATCCGGTACTCGTTCTTCAAGTGGAACGGCGTCGGTCCTGCGACCTGGGTCGGGTTGAAGAACTACATGACGATCTTCCAGGTCCCCAACCTGATCGGGACGATCATCAACGCCTTCTGGCTGGTCGTTTGGTTCAGCTTCATTCCGGTGGGCATGGGTCTGATCGTCGCGAGCGTGATCCACCGCGTTGCGACCGGACGGCTGGGAACGGTCTCCCGGACCGTCCTGTTCCTGCCCCAGGTCATCCCGCTGGTTGCGGCCGGGATCATCTGGGGCTGGCTGCTGGCCCTTCCGGGTTTGATCAACCAGGTCCTCAAGGCCCTGGGGCTCGGCGCGCTCTCCCGCGCCTGGCTGGGCGATTTCGGAACGGCGCTCCCGGCCGTCGGCGTCGTTGGAATCTGGGTGCTGCTGGGATTCTGCATCGTCCTGCTGTTGACCGGCGTGACGAAGATCGACCCGGCGCTCTTCGAATCCGCGCGGATCGACGGCGCCGGCTGGTTGAGGGAGTTCGTCACGATCACCGTTCCGCTGCTCCGGTACGAGATCGGCGTGTGCCTTACCGTCACGGTGGTCGCCGCGTTGGCGGCGTTCGACATCATCTGGGTCACGACGGCCGGCGGGCCCGGCAACTCGACCTCGGTCCCCGGAGTCCAGATCTACATCCAGGGGTTCACCCAGCGAGCAATAGGCCCGGCGTCCGCTCTGGCCGTCATGCTCATGATCCTCGTCGTCTTGGTGATCATACCGATCCAGTGGCTGACTCGGGAGAGTGCGAAATGAAGGTGGCTCGCGGAGAACGCTGGGCGGGACAGACCCTCCTCGTGGTGCTGATGGCATTCACGATCCTGCCTTTCATCAGCATCTTCCTTACCGCGCTTCATCCGTCGGGGACCGTGCCCGGCGGGCTCGAATGGCCCGCCCACCCGCAGTGGATCAACTTCGTGACGGCGTGGAACCAGGCGGAAATGCCCAAGCTCCTCGCCTCGAGCATTTTTATCGTCCTCGCCGTCGTGCCCGTATCGCTGGTCATCTCGACCATGGCCGGGTTCGCCATCGGCCTGTTGCGGATTCCGGGCTCGCGCGTGCTGCTGTTCCTGTTCGTGTTCGGGCTGACGCTCCCCTTTGCGGGAATCATCATCCCGATCTACTTCCTGGAAAGGACGTTGGGGATCTACAACACCCGGCTGGCGATTGTGCTGCCGCTGATCGCACTCTATATGCCCTTCGCCGTGTTCTGGATGCGCGCCCACTTCGTGAACATGCCGGCCGAGATCTCGGAGGCGGCCCGCGTCGACGGCGCAACCACCTGGGACCTGTTCTGGACCATCCACGTCCCGCTGGCACGGCCGCCGATCACATCGCTCGGGATCCTCATGTCCATCTGGACCTGGAACCAGTTCCTCCTTTGCCTGGTGCTTGTCGAAGATCCGACCCAGCGGACGATGGCCGGCGCGCTGGGGGCGTTCCAGGGCCATTACGCGAACGATGTGCCGCTGTTGTGCGCCGGCACCATACTGATCCTGGTGCCCACCCTCGTCGTCTTCATCCTGTTCCAGCGCCAGATTATCGCCGCCCTGCTGCAGGGCGCGGTCAAGGGATGAACGGCGGGCATCCGGGGTGCGGCCGGATCGTTTTCTTCCCGAATCCCTGCGCGGTTTGCTGTGCTGTGCGGCGGTGCGTTGTCGGCAAATCAGCCCGCGCTGGGTTTGCGGGATGACGGCCATTGATAAAAAGAATGACCGCGCCTGCTCCCGCGGCATGGAAACCGGCGGGGGAAGCCGGTCCGGATTGACGGGAACGACATGAAAAACCAAGTGCAATTAATCGCCTACGCGAATCGCCTGGGCGGTTCCACGTTGAAAGACCTCGATGCGGTCTTGGCGGGGCCTTTGGCGGGATTGTTCGCCGGCGTGCACATCCTGCCGTTCTTTCTTCCTGTGGACGGCGTGGATGCGGGGTACGATCCCATCGACCACGCGGCGGTCGATCCGGCGGTGGGCACGTGGGGCGACATCCGCAAATTAAGCGAACGCACCGACGTGACCGCCGATCTGATCGTCAATCACATTTCCACCCGTTCCGCGCAATTCGCCGATTTCCTGCGCCGGGGTCCGTCCTCTCCCTACCGGAGGATTTTCCTGGCATACCGCGACGTGTTTCCGCGGGGAGCGACCGAACGGGATCTGAACCGGATCTACCGGCCGCGCCCCGGATTGCCGTTCACCAAGTTCGCCATCGCCGGCGCGCCGCGCCTGCTGTGGACGACGTTCACCCCCCAGCAGGTGGACATCAACGTGCGTTCCCGGGCGGCGTGGCGATACCTGCAATCGATCATGGATGTGTTCGCCGAAAACGGCGTGCGGACGGTCCGCATGGACGCGGTCGGATATGCCTGCAAGAAGCAGGGCACCGGCTGCTTCATGATTCCCGAAACGTATCCGTTCATCCGCCGGCTCGCCCGCGAGGCGAAAAAACGGGGGATGGAAGTGCTGGCGGAAATCCACTCGCATTACCGAAAGCAGATCGCCGTCGCGGCGCATGTGGACCGGGTCTACGATTTCGCCCTGCCGCCGCTGATATTGCACGCCGTCTACCGGGGCACGGCCCGGTACCTGCGAAGCTGGCTGGAAATCAGCCCGCGGAACGCCGTGACGGTGCTGGATACCCATGACGGCATCGGCGTGATCGACGTCGGCCCGGATATCACAAAACGCTCCCCTGCGGACGGAATCCTCCCGGAGGAGGAAATCCGCGAATTGGTGGGCACCATTCACCGGCGAAGCAACGGGGAAAGCCGCAAGGCGACCGGCGTTTCGGCCAGCAACCTGGATTTGTACCAGATCAATTGCACGTTTTACGACGCTCTCGGGCGGAGGGACGGCGAATATCTGCTGGCGCGCGCGCTGCAATTCTTCGCTCCGGGGATACCGCAGGTCTATTACGTCGGCTTGCTGGCGGGGCGCAACGACCTTTCCCTGCTGAAAGAGACCGGCGTGGGGCGGGACATCAACCGGCATGCTTTTTCGCGGGAGGAAATCCTCCTGCGGATGCAACTGCCCGTGGTGAAGGGATTGTGCCGCCTGATCCGGTTCCGGAATTCCCATCCGGCTTTCGGCGGCGCCTTCCGCATCCTGGATTCGCCCGCCGATTCCTGCTTGCGCCTTCGCTGGTCGGCGGGGCGGGATTGGGCGCAACTTGAAGCGGATTTTCAGGCCCGGACCTTCCGGATCGCCTACTCGGAAAACGGCGGCAGCGGCGCGCTGGATTCCGGCAATCTCCTGGAAATATAAAAAAGCCGGATAATTTCCCGGCTGCGTTGCGGCGCCCTCTATGGATTCAGCGCGAAGGCGCAGCCGGCTTCGGCCGCGAGAGTTCTTCGAGGTGCTGCGCCAGTTGCAAGGCCACGGCGCCGACGATGTCGATTTCCTGCGGCGTCAGGCCGGCTGCCTTCCCGGCGACCCGGATGGATCCGATCGGTTTCCCGGAAACCGTCAGCGGAACGCGCAAGGCGTCTTCGGGCATGGGCAGGGGCGTTTCCACGAGTGAAAAGATCTTCCCCCGGTCGAAGGCGAATCCCATCCTCCGTCGGCTTCCGATGCCGGAAAATACATCCGACCAGCCGTCGGCGGCGGATTCCTCTGAGGAAATGGACGCCGGCGGTTCCGGGGCAATCCGCCGGATCCTGGTAAAAAACTCCTCAATCCGTTTGTAACGGCGTTTGTCGTTTGACATACGGCATCAGCTCCTCGGCCAATTCACGGTACTGGCTTGCACCGCGGCTCTGCGGGGCAAGGGCCGTGACGGGAAGGCCGGCGGCTTGGGCTTTCCGCAAGTTCGTGTCGAATCCGATCGCGGTATTGAGCAATCCCTCATGAAAAAATTCGCGCAGTTGTTCCCGCATGGCGGCATGGAAGGTCCCCCGTCCGTCGAACATCGTGATCAGCAGCCGGTAGGCCAGCTTCGGGTTGGTCCGGCCGCGGACGGCGTGGATCAGGTCGAACATGTCCGCCAGCGCGTGGATGGAATAATACTCGCATTGGGTGGGGACGACCGCCAGGTCCGCCGCCGTCAGCGCGCAGATCGTCAGCGGGCCGAGCGACGGCGGGCAATCCAGCACCGCGGCCGCATACTCCCGAAGGCCGCCGCCTTCCAGGGACCGCCGCAGGAGGAATTCGTACTCCGGCATCCGGTGCAGACGGAGGCCGATGTCGCGCATCGCGGCGGTCGAGGGGACGATATCCAGCCCCGGCACGGTGGATGCCGCCGCCGGCCGGCCGGATGCGGCCGTTCCCGTCAGCAATTCGGCCGCGGATAAGCCTTCGGCCTCCGGCGGCGGCCCGATGGTGGCGGTGAGATTGGCCTGCGGATCGAGATCGACGGCCAGCGTCCGGATTCCCCGCTCCGCCAAACTCGCGCCCAGGGCCGCGGCCGTCGTCGTCTTGCCGACCCCGCCTTTCTGTTGACAGATCGCCATCACATACGGCATGTCCGCCCTCTTTACTTTCCGGCCGGCGAATCCGCCCCGGCTTCCGCCCGGCTGGACGGCGGTATGGCGGATACGGCGATGCGCGCCTCGCCGGAGCCCAATGCGCGCCCCAGTTCCAGAGCCGCCGTCCGCAGGGCGTCTTCGGCGGATGCGGTCTCCCGGATCTTCTGGCTGATCGATGCGATCAGGGCTTCCCGTTCCGCTTGCCGCCTTTCCGGGGCCGGCTCGCGGGTTTTGCGCGCGGCGAGGGCCACTTGTTCAGCGATCGATTGGAGCGCCTCAACGTCGGCCGGGGTGATGCCGTCGGCGATGTTCTGCTGGACGTCCAAAACGCCCAGCACCCGGTCCCCGGCCGCAATCGGCACGGCGGCTTCGGACCTGGTCTTGGACAGCAGGGGGTTGACCGGCCGGTCGGACTCCTTCGAGACGTCGCCGAGCAGGACCGGGGCGTTGGATTCCGCGGCGCGTCCCGCAGGTCCCTTTCCCTTGGGTATCTTGTATCCCTCGGCCAGCATCCGCCGGCCGGCCTCGCCGGTGCCGCCGGCCAGGATCAGGTTCTCCCCGGCTTCGTCGTAGAAGTAGATCAGCGCATGGTGGATCCGCAGGGTTTTCTGCACCCGGTCGGCGACCTCCGCCGCCAGCTGCTTTTCCTCCAGCGTCGCACTCAGGCGGCTGATCTCGCGGAACGTGGCCAGGGCCTTCGTCTGTTCCGCCGTGCGGCGATGCAGATCGCTGATCCGGTCGCGCCATTGCCGGGCCATGTGATTGAAGGTGCCGGTCAGCATGCCGATCTCGTCGTTGGAGGGGATCAGGCTCCGCGGGGCCAGGTCGCCGTCGCCGATCGCGCCGGCGGCTTCGGTCAGATCCTGAATCGGTTGCACGATCCGGCGCGCAATCAGCGTTCCCAGGAGAAGGGCTGTACCCGCGGATGCAGCGGCTGTGATCAGCATGACGATCCATACGGTTTGCATCGAAACCGGCGTATCGGCGGATTGCGCCAGCACGGCGAGGATGATCCCGGCCGCCGCCAGCGGTCCGACCGCCAGTCCGATGCAGATAAGGAATAACCGCCCGCGGATGCCAAGCCCCATGGAAAAATCCTTTCCGTTGAACTCCGCCCTTTACCGGATGAACCGCGCCGTTTCCGCTCCCCATTCTACTGCCAAGGAAATTCCATGCCAACTGGCACGGCGCAACTCCTCCATCGGCGAAGTCGCCCCCGCGATCATTACGGGGATTCCGTCCTGTCCGCGGCCGATGAGCCCGGCTCGGCGATGTTCCATTGCCGCCGAAAGGAAAGGCCGAATGCCCTCCACCCGTTTGCGGATCCGCTATTGGCGGATCGTGTCCTT
>JBJYXS010000030.1:0-5129 GCA_046260075.1 Anaerolineales bacterium
ATCCTGTATCCATTGGCCGCGGGCCGCTGGTGGAAATACGAAATCGTCCGTCCGGACGCCACAACCATCGCCGAAGCCTCCGTCCTCGCCGTGGAAGGGAACACGGCGTCGATCGACCTGCTCGATCAATCCCGCGGAACGCATACGACCTTCGCCGTGAGCTGCGCGGATGGCGCCCTGGCGGGATTCACCGCGGCGGAGATCGGCTTCCTCTATTTTCCGTCCGGAACATCCCTGATCATCCACACCGTTTCCGGCCTGCTGGCACCGGACGGAAACGAACTGGAATCCGCGGATTGGGATTTCGCATGGAACACCGACCTGCTCGCTTCCGGCCGGATGATTGTGCCGGATCCCTCGCTGGGCGATGTGGAATTGGTGTTTCAGGACGACCCCCTGCATATCGATTGGCGTACGGCGGGCGCGGGCGCAGCGGCCTTTGAATCCGTCACGGTGCCCGCCGGCACGTTCCCCCAAGCCCTGAAGGTATTCGCCGACGCGCGCTTCGATTTGGCCGTCAAGGCAAACGTCGGCGGCCAGAACCAGCTGCTCCCGGCGGTGCTCGAACTCTCCTCGTCGCTGTGGTACCAGCCGAACGTTGGCCTGGTGAAGCAGGTTTTCACATCCTCGCAGATCCTGTTCTCGGGTTACTCGTGCCCGTTGAACATCGCCGCGCCGATGGGACTCTCGGCTTTTTCCTTCCCCCATTAGCGCGGATTACCCCGCCCGGGGCGAAAATCCATAGCAACGGAACCTTGCACCGGTTTCCGGGTTGTCATTAATTGATATATACTGCGTGTGGATCAGACTCCTTCCGTGGATGCAGAAACCGTCCTACAAGTAACCGACCTCACCTTCCGGTACCGCGACCGTCCGGAACCGGCGATCCGGGATGTTAACCTCTCCCTCCACCGGGGGGAAATGCTGCTGCTCTCCGGATCGAGCGGATGCGGGAAAACCACACTGGCACGCTGCATCAACGGGTTGATTCCGCGTTCCTACCGCGGCGAGATGCAGGGGACGATCACTCTGGCGGGGAAGGATTCCGCCCCCCTCAATCTCGGGGAGATCTCGCAAATCGTCGGCACCGTGCTGCAGGATCCCGAACGGCAGATCGTCGCTTCGCACGTAATGCTGGAAGTGGCGTTCGGCTTGGAGAACCTGGCGCTGCCGCGCATTGAAGTCGAACGGCAGGTGCTGGATACGCTGGAATACCTCGGAATCCGTGATCTGGCCGATCGTGAAACCTTCTCGCTTTCGGGCGGCGAAAAACAAAAGGTCGCTCTGGCGGGAGCGCTGGTGATGCGGCCGTCGATCCTGTTGCTGGACGAACCGCTGGCCTCGCTGGACCCGGCTTCCGCCCGCGATGCGCTGGCCCTCTTCCGGCGCCTGGCCGACGAGGGCATGTCGATTCTGATCATCGAACACCGGGTGGAAAACGTATTGGCGGCCAAACCGGACCGGGCGGTGTACATGGACGGCGGTCGTTTCGCGTATGCCGGATCGGTGGACGGACTGATCGACTCGGTGGATTACCTCCAAGTGAAGCTGCCCGCTCCGGCCGTGGTACGGAGGGCGCGGCAGACTCCCCCGCCGCCCCGTCCGCCACCCGCCGTGCGGCCGTCCGGTGAAGCCCTGGTGACCTTCGAAGGCGTTTCGTTCGCTTACGGCGACGGTCCGCTGGTCCTGCGCAACGTATCCACGCAAATCCGCAAGGGGGATATCGTCGCCGTCCTCGGACCGAACGGCGCCGGCAAGACGACGCTGATGAAACACACCATCGGGCTGCTCAAGCCCACCCAAGGCCGGGTGCTGATCGGGGGACGCGATACGCGCAAGATCACCGTCGCCCAGGCGGCTCACACCCTGGGGTACGTATTCCAAAGCCCGACCCACATGCTGTTCGCGCCGACGGTCCGGGAGGAACTCGCTTTCGGGCCGCGCAACCTCGGCCTGGAGGAAACGGAAACCGCGGAAAGCATTGAGCGTGCGGTTCGCGCATTGAACTTGGACGGTTTGGAATCCTATCCGCCGTTGGCGCTTTCCTTCGGCCAGCAGAAGCGCGTCAGCATCGCCTCGGTGCTGGCGATGGGCACCCGAATCCTGATCATGGACGAACCGACCGCCGGCCAGGATTATTACAACTACACGGCCTTCATGGATTCGATCCTGGCGATGTCCGCCTTCGAAACCATCCTGTTCATCACCCACGATCTCGACCTGGCGGTGGTGTACGCCAACCGGGTGATCCTGTTCGGGGATGAAGGGATCGCCGCCGACGGTCCGCCGGCGGAGGTATTGCGCGATACGGAGAAGCTGGAATCGTGCCGCCTGCTGCCCACCTCGCTGTTGAAGGCGAACCTGGCGGCGTTCGATACGACAAACGCGTTCTGCCGGGCGGAAGACCTGGCCCGGCGGGCGAAGGAGGTGATGTAGCGGAGGAAACTAACCGGCCGGGCGCAGCCGGACGGCGGTCCGGACGCGCCGGAAACGTCATTCAACCGCCTTTTCAACTTGGGAGATCGCGCTATGGCAAAGAAACTTCTGTATCTCGTCATCGGCCTCGCCATTGCCGCCATCGTCATGGTGCTGGCCTACATTCTCATTCCGCTGTCCCAGAACGAAGATTGGAACAGCTGGCTGACCGCATCCGACGTTCCGATCCGCTTTGCGGTCGTAGCAATCGGCGCGGTCATCGTCCTGGCGGTATACGCCGCCACGCGCGACAACGCGGCCTGGACGGTGGGCACGCGCGAAGTCGTATACATGGGGATCGGTGCCGCGCTGTACGGTGTTCTCTCCTGGCTCTTCAATGGAACGGTCTTCGCAGTTCCTTCCGTCAGCCAGGTGGCGCTGCGGCCGGGGATCGTGATTCCGATCCTGTTCGGGTATCTTTTCGGGCCGGTGGTCGGGTTCTTCACCGGTGTGGTGGGGAACACGCTCGGCGACCTGCTCTCCGGCTGGGTCTCCCCGCAATGGTCGTTCGGCAATGGGCTGATCGGCCTGGTCGCCGGGATGGTGGTCCTCTTCGGCGATAAAAAGCGCAGCCTGAACGCGCTGCTGATCGTCAGCGCCGTCGGCGCCGCGCTGGCCACCATCGTCTGGCTGATGAACCGCAACGAGGTCAACCAGATGGCCGCTCCGTGGGATCAGCCGCTGACTGTCGTGGCCGGCGTCTCCGCGCTGATCGGCCTGGCGATCGCCGCCGCCGTCCGCTTTTTGTGGACCAAGGACATCGATGTCGCCGCATCGGTGGTTTGGGGTTCGCTCGGCATCATCCTCGGGATCGGGTTTGCCGCCCTATCGGACATCTGGGTGAACGGGTACAGCCTGGCCACGGCCGTGGTCGGCGAATTCCTCCCGGCTGCCGGGCCCAACCTCATCCAGGCCGCCATCCTGGTGCCGCTCCTGCTGGTGGCCTATAAAGCCGTGCAGAAGCAAACAGGGAGATAACCTCACCCCCATCCCCCTCTCCCGGCCCCTTTCCCGCCCCCGAAGTTCGGCGGAAGGAGGGATTAACCGGGAGGGGGGGAAAGACAGGAAATCGTTCGCATGCTGGTCACCTGGCGCTATCGCAACCTGAAAACCATCGTCCATCGCCTGGACCCGCGGACGAAGGTCGTCTCCTTCGTATGTTTTATCCTGGCCGCACTTTCCTTTTGGGATGTGCGCGTGCTGGGCGCCCTGCTCCTGTTCGGCGTGCTGCAAATCCTCCTGGCCCGGATCCCCTGGCGCGACATCCGCCGGGTCTGGCTGTTCATCTTCATCATGGCATCGCTGTTCACCGTGATCACCTTCCTGACCGGGCGCGGTGGATTCGAGTTGTACACGACCGAACACGAAATCGCCCGGATCACCGCTCCGTTCCGGTTGTTCGGTTGGCAGCCTGAAATACCCGTCACCGCCGAACGGCTGGCTGAGGCCGCCGGCCAGTTCCTGCGCATCCTGGCCGTCACCTCCTTCGCGATCGGCATCCCCTACACCATCGACCCGCGGGTGTACGGCGTCACCTTCCACCGGCTCGGGCTGCCGGACAAATTCGCCTACGCGATCGACCTTTCCTTGCGGTTCGTGCCGACGTTTGCGCGCGACTTCGCCGTCACCTACGACGCCCAGCGCGCCCGAGGGTACGAATTGGAGCGCGTCCGCAGCGGGTTGCTGGCACAGATCCGCCGCATGGCTCCGCTCCTGATCCCGGTCGTGATCCAGGCGATCGTCGGCGGCGAGGAGATCATCGACGCGATGGACCTGCGCTCGTTCGGAATCCGGCCGCGCACCTGGCTGATGCCGCTGCGATTCCGGTGGATCGACGCGGCATGGCTGGCGCTCAGCGCGGCGGTATTCGCGGCCGCCATCGTTCTGCCGATCCTGGGAATCGGTCAGTTCTGGGTTCCGCCGTTTCTTCTTCCTTGAGACACGGATTCCACACGGAGAACGCGGAGGGACACGGAAGCATTGTCACCTCCGTGCCCCTCCGTATCTTTTGTGGGTGGTTGTATCCGGCTACTGTTTGAATTTCTCTTTTAATATGTCTTCGAGGGTGGGTTCGCCGATTTCCTGTAGTTCATAACGCACCCGCTGGCAGGGCTTGCCGATTTTCATCACCCGGGTCAGATCGATCGGCGTCGCGATGAGCACCATGTCCGCGTCAGCCGCCTCGATCGTCGCCGCAAGGTCGCGCACCTGCGCGCCGCCGTATCCCATGGCCGGCAGGACCGGGCCAGTGCGCGGGTATTTTTCAAAAACGGCGGCGATGGACCCGGCGGCGAACGGGCGCGGATCGACGATCTCGGCCGCGCCGAAACGCCGGGCGGCGACCCAGCCCGCGCCGTAGGCCATCTCGCCGTGCGTCAGGGTCGGCCCGTCTTCGACGACCAATACGCGCTTGCCGCGTATGTTTTCCGGCCGCTCGATGGAAATCGGCGACTCGGCCTCGATGACGGCCGCCTGCGGATTCAACCGGGCGACATTCTCCCGGACCTTGAGCAGAGCCTGCGGATCGGCCGTATCCACCTTGTTGATGACGATCACGTCGGCGTCGCGCACGTTCATCTCGCCGGGATGATAGGTGGATTCGTGCCCCGGGCGGTGCGGGTCGGCCACCACGATCTTCAGATCCGCTGAATAAA
>JBJYXS010000031.1:0-13372 GCA_046260075.1 Anaerolineales bacterium
GGATGTTACCCGCCGGGGTGCCCTTCGTCGCCGGGAGCAGGTTTTCCAATACGCGGTGGAGGGGCAGGCTGACGGCCTGGCCGATGATTAATTTCAACGCCATGGGATTGCCCCCTACCAGGGCATACACTTTATCCATATCCTCATCGGATATCCGCAGCTTCCTGTCCAGCGCCTCGTAACGCATGATGGCGAAACTGGCGTCCCGTGTCAGTTCATGGAGGAAGAGGTTGCCGCATCCGGGCAGCATCGGCAGCCGTTGGCGGCTGGTCAGGATAAAGCGGGTCGGGCCGGTGGGCGTGATCAGGTTCGGCAGGAAGTCCTTGGGACGGTGTTCCGGCTCCAAGTCCTCGAGCACCACCAAGTACGGTTTGGCGGAGAGCGTTGCCTTTACGGCGCCGCGGCGTTCCTTGGGGGGCAGGTTGATGGTCTCCTCAGGGAGATTCAATTGCTCCGCGATCTGTTCGATGATCCGGTCGGGATTCAACGGCGGGGGCGTGTCCGGCGCTTCCCAGAGATAGAACGGTTTGTCGACGGTCGACACCCAAGCCAGGTCGGCCCATGGTCCGGAGGCCAATGCCTCCCGCACGGCGGCATGAGCCAGCGCGGTCTTTCCCAATCCGCCCAATCCCTCGATGCTGATGATCTGCGGGCCTTGCGGATCGTTCAGCCATTGTTCCAGGCGGGTGAGCGAGTCCTCGAAACCGAACAACCGCTGGTAGGGGCACGGGGGAAGGTTGCGGCACCGGTAATTGACCGCCTCCGCCCGGTGGGTTTCGGCTTCCGCTTCCATCTCCGATAGGATCTTGGACAATTGCCGGAGAGCCTGCGATTGCATCGCATAAAGGCCGCTGCTGGAACGTCCCTGGTCGTTGGCCAGTTCCTGCATCGTCCGGCCTTCCCAGAACCGTTCATGCAGGAGGTTGTACAAATCGGGATAATCGGCCTTCATTTTTTCCAGCGCCTGCTGGAACAGCGAACGCACGCCGTCGTCGGAAATATCCATCTCCGACGGCAGCAGGTGCGGCAGGCATCCCTGCAGACGCGTGTAATTATGCTTGGAGTGGGGGTGGATCAATGCGCGGAGCGCGGCGTGCACTTCAATGTGCAGTTTTTCCGGTTTCGGTTGTGGGGAGGAACTGGCGGATCCGCCCATTTCTCACCTTATGGAAGGGAATGGACAAAGGCGGTTGGTGCACCCGCTTGGCCCATGGCGCCCATTATATGGGAACCTTTTCCCGATCACAAGCAATTGCGGTTGCCCATTTTCCGCCGTCCGTACGGCCCGCCGGCTTTCCATTGCCGGTAAGGTAATCGACCGGAAAACGAGCATCTCCTGATATACGGCGGTGTATCTTGCACCCCGCGGCAGAAGGGCCGGGGATCAGGAAACGGGTTCGCCGGTCTGCAACGAATACCCGGCCGCGACCCAGGCCTCCATGCCGCCCTTCAGGCTGGCGATATTCGGAAATCCGGCTTCTTGAAGGATGTGGAAGGCTTGAGCGCTGCGGGCGCCGGTCCGGCATACCGTAATGATCGTCCGATCGGTAGGCAGCTCCGACATCCGCAATTCCAGTTCCTCCAGCGGAATCCACAGGCTGTTTTCGATATGGCCTGCGACGTAATCTTCATGCAGCCGCACGTCGACGATGATCGCGCCGTTGCTGACCATGGCAGGGACATCTTGCGGTTCGATTTCCTGGACGTAGAAAGATCCGCCGGCGAGCTGAGCGATCAATGCGCCGACAACGATGACCGAGACGATGATAAGGACGAGGATAAAAAACGGCCGGGTGTTTCGGCTAGTGCGTCTCCTGCGGCTGGACGGGCGGGCGTTGCGGCCGGATTTCTTGGCGCGTCGTGAGGAACGGGACATGATATCTCCTGATTGCGGGAATGGGATAAAAATAACTTCGCCATTATATCGGAAGTGTCCGGACCGCAGGTAGCAGCGGAAGAAACCGTCGGAATCGTGGAAAATCCGTCCGTGTGGGATCCATACGCCTTCGGCGGACCGGTTCGCTTGCCGCCGGCGTTGCCGGTTGATCCCACGGTATAATCGGAACGGCAAATCCGCATCTGGAAAGGCGAACCCAAAATGTCCGCCATTATCGGCGTCAGATTTCAAAAGCTGGGGAAAATCTATCATTTCGACGCGGGAGTCCATTCCGAATCGATCCATCCGGGAGATTACGTCGTCGTAACCACGTCGCGCGGAAAACAGATCGGCCAGGTGGCTTGCTTTGTCTGCAACCCGCGGAAGGGGGAAGGCGGCGAACGCCGGACGATCGACCGGCCCGCTTCGGCGCAAGACCTGGTCGTACAGCAGACCTGGAAAGAACGTGAGGAAGAAACCCTTGCCGTCGTTCGCGAGGCAGCCCAAAAACATAAAGTGCGGGGGGCGCATTTTCATGCGGTCGAATTCGGCTACAACGGCTCCCACCTGACGGTCATCTACTCCACGGAATCCGACGAGAAGCTTGATCTAAAGGCGCTGCGCCGTGATTTGGCGCGCCGCTTCACCCGGCAGCAAATCGAATTCCGGCAGGTGGGACCGCGGGATATCGCCCGCCTGCTGAGCGGGCTGGGTGCCTGTGGATTGGAACAGCGGTGTTGCGCCCAGTTCCTGGGGGAGTTCAATCCCATATCGATCAAAATGGCAAAAGCCCAGGGTATTTCCCTCAATCCGGGGGAGATCACCGGCATTTGCGGCCGGCTGCGATGTTGCCTGATTTACGAATACGACTTATATGCCGCGGCCCGCAAACGGCTTCCGAAACGCGGGAAACGGGTGCAAACCCCGCGCGGCATAGGCCGTGTGGCGGAGGTGTTTCCGTTGCGCGATGGCGTATTGGTGCATTTGGGCGACGAACTGGGAACCGCCGAATTTACGAGTGAAGAAATCCATCCCGTCGAGGACGAGCCACAGACTCCAGAGATGTCCGGGGAGGAAAAGAAAAAGAAACGGGGTAAGCGGCCCTCCGGAAGAAGGACCAAAAGCGGCCGGCCGGCGAAAAAATAAGCGGGTCGGCGGCGACGTCGTCCGGAAAGGTGCATAATGCCGTCTGTGTTAAGTGATTTGCTGCGACGGCCGGCGGGAAAAGGCTGGCTGGTCCTGACCGGAGGCCCGGTCCCGGAGGATCTGATCCACCGGGCGTTGGCCTTGGTGGGCCAAGCGGGCGGTCTGGTGGCCGTCGTACCGGCCGCTTCCGATCTGCGACAGGCGGAATCGAAGCTGCGGGGATGGATCGATGCCTCCGGGCGGAGCGGCCGGCTGGCCGATTGTGAATCGCCCGCGGTCCTGGAAGATGTGTTGTCGGAAGCGGCGTTGGTCCTGCTTCCGGATCTGTCCGGTCCGGAAGCATACCTTCGGGCGTTGGGGACGACGGATGCCGGCGAATACCTCCTGGCGGCGTTGGATGCGGGGGTCGTAATGGTCGCCGAAGGGAAGGCGGCGGAGGCGATGGGAGCCTACATCAGGCCTGCCGCGGAGACGGGCTCGGTTGTCCCGGCGTTGGGATGGCTTCCGGGTGTGGTGCTGCAAACGCATTTCACCGACCAATTACCCTTTCCGTTCGCCGGGAAAAGGAAGAACCTCTTCCGCATCGGCCTGCCCGAAGGGGTGGCGATTGCAATGGGACCTGACGGGGAGCGGGAAATGTGGGGAGAAGGCCAACCGACCATCACTTTCAGAGATTGGTGGAAGACATCATGATCCGCACGCCGGAACCGGGATCGGCTCCCCAGCGGGTGATTTCGCTTGTGCCGTCGATGACCGACAGCATGGTGGTTCTTGGTCTGGATAGCTATCTGGTCGGCGTATCCGCAGCCTGCCCGGTGCTTGCTTCACGGGCGGATATTCCGCGGATGGGCAGTCCGGGCGAACCGCGGACGGCGGATGTCATCCGCTGCAAACCGGACCTCGTGCTAGCCGGTGCGGAGATCAATCCGCAAAACGCGATCGACGAGCTTGACCGAGCGGGATTGCGGTTATGGGTTACCTCCCCGCGGACGGTCAGACAATCGTTGTCGGATTTGCGGGATTTGGTGCTGATGTATGCGTCCGATACGGCGCTGCAGAGCGTCGTCTGGCTGGAGCGGTCCGTGGATTGGCTGGAGGGGGCGCGGCCGGAAACGAACACCCGGGTGTTCTGCCCCCGCGGACGCGAGGGACCGGCCGACCGCCCGCAGGCGTGGACCACGGCGGCCGGTGACACCTATACCGATGATCTGATTTCATTGTGCGGCGGAGAGAATATCTTCTCCAAACAACAGGACGGCCGGTATCCCCAGGTCGGTCCAGAGGAGATCAAGGCCGGAGCGCCGGAATGGATTCTGCTGCCCGGAGAGGATTTCTCCTTCTCCGAAAAAGATGCGGCGGGGTTGGAACGTCTGCTACCGGATGTCCCGGCGGTCCGCAACGGTCGAATCCGACAGGTGGATGGCAGAATGATGTTCTGGCCGGGCTGGCGGTTGGGAGAAGCCGTTCAACTGCTGCCGGACCTGCTGCAGGGTACTTCCTAGGCGGATACACGCGGGGCCCTTACCCCTGCGGCGATCCGATCGTGTGCAATAAGAGAAAATTCGGCGGAACCGAAAGCGCCATCGGCAGGGATGCTACGAGAATCACCTGTTCGCCCGGGTGGATCGGACCGGATTCCAGCAGAGCGGATTCGACGAGACCGATCATCGCTTCGGCGGAATCCGCCGGTGCGACCAGCGAGGGAATCACACCCCACAACATGGTCAGCCGGCGGTACGTGGCCGGGTTGGGCGTAAAGGCCAGAATCGGCGCATGCGGCCGGGCTTTCGACATCAGGCGGGCGGACCGGCCGAGCTGGGTGAAGACGGCGATCGCCGAAACCTTTCGATCTTTCGCCAGTTCCGCCGCCGCGTGAGCCAGTGCCGTGGGATGGTCCTTCGGCACCCCCGAGCGGTATCCCTTCCAGCGTCCCCATTCATCAAGATGTTCTTCCGCTTCCTGAAGGATGGCAGCCATCATCTTCACCGTCTCCACCGGATAGGCGCCCACCGCCGTTTCGCCGGACAGCATCACCGCATCCGATCCGTCGAAAACGGCATTGGCCACGTCGGATGCTTCCGCACGGGTCGGCTGCGGATTGAGGATCATCGATTCGAGCATCTGGGTCGCGGTGATGACCAATTTACCTTTCTGATTGGCGGATTCGATCATGTTCTTCTGGATGACGGGCACATCCGGCAGCGAGGTTTCCACTCCCAGATCGCCGCGGGCCACCATCACACCGTCCGACGCGTCGAGGATGGCTTCCAGGTTTTCCAGCGCCTCCCGCCGTTCCAATTTGGCGATCAGGGGAAGGCCGTTTTTTTCGGGATCCGTCTGCCGGACGAACGCGCGGACTTCGGCGACGTCCTCCGCTTTGCGGACGAAGGAAATCGCCACCGCGTCCACGCCCTGCTGCAGCCCGAACGCCAAATCCAGTTTGTCTTTATCGGTCAGTGCGGGTACGTCGAGGGAGACGCCGGGAAGGTTGATCCCTTTATGCGAAGATAACACCCCGGCTTGTTCGACGCGCGTGAAGATATCTTCCCCGCGGACCCGTTCCACGCGCAGATGGATCTTTCCGTCGTCGAGCAGCAGAAGCGTATCGGCGCGCACGACCTTCGGCAGGCCGGGCCAGGTGACCGACACTTCGCGTTCGTCGCCGGGCACTTCCCGTACCGTCAACGTATAGGGCTCCCCTTCACGCAAGACGGCCTTCCCCTGTTGGATCGTCCCAGTGCGGATCTTCACGCCCTGCAGGTCCTGGAGGATGGCGATAGGGCGCTGCAGGCTTTCGGAAATGCTACGGATCCGCTGTATGCTGCGGGCGTAATCCGTATGGGTGCCGTGGGAAAAATTCAACCGGGCGACGTCCATCCCGGCCTGGACCATTTTGCGAATGGTGTCTTCCTCATATGAGGAAGGACCGATCGTGGCGATGATCCGGACTCTTCCATATAGTGCGCAGCGATCCGTCATATCGGGCCTCCGGCAATCCCTCAGAGGTGGTAGAGGGCGTGGGCTTTGCGCTCGAGATCTTCCCGGAACGAGGGGTGGGCGATGTCGATCAGCGCCTTGGCGCGCTGGCGGATGTTCCGCCCATACAAATGGGCGGCTCCGAATTCGGTGACGACGGTGTGGACGTGGTTGCGGGTGGTCGTCACGCCGGCGCCGGGGGTAAGGGTGGGGACGATTTTGCTGATGACTGAACCGTCGCGGCGGGTGGTTGTCGAGGGCAGGGCGATGATGGCTTGGCCGCCCTTCGAGCGGGAGGCGCCGTAGATGAAATCGCACTGTCCGCCCACGCCGGAGTAAAACCGGGTGCCGATGCTGTCGGCGCACACCTGACCCGTCAAATCGACTTCGATCGCCGAATTGATCGCCACCGCATTGTCGTTTTGAGAGATGACGAAGGGGTCGTTGACGTGCTCGATCGGATGCAATTCCACGAAGGGATTGTCGTCCACGAAGTCGAACAACCGGCGGGTGCCGATCAGGAACCCGACGACGATCTTTCCGCGGTGGATGGCCTTGCGGGCGTTGGTGATCACCCCCGCTTCCGCCAGATCCACCACGCCGTCGGAGATCAACTCCGAATGGATCCCCAGATCCTTCTTGTCCAACAGCAGGCGAAGCACCGCGCAGGGAATTTCCCCGATACCGGCCTGCAGGGTGGCGCCGTCTTCGATCAACGGGGCGATATGCCCGGCGATCCGCTGGCTGATTTCGTCGGGCTCGCCCATCGAGATCTCCGCCAACTCGTAGGAGACCGGGACGAGATAATCGAATTGCGACACGTGCAGCAGGGTGTCTCCCAGCACGCGCGGCATGCGTTCGTTGACCTCGGCGATGAGCAGGTGGGCGTATGAGGCGGGGGTCTTCACCATCCCGCTTTCCACGCCCAGGCTTACAAAACCGTGGGAATCCGGAGGGCTGACATGCAGCAATGCGACGTCCAGCGAAAGACGGCCCCTGCGGTAGAGGTTGGGCACTTCCGAGAGGAAGACGGGCGTGAAATCCGCGCGGCCGTCGTTGACGGCGTTGCGGATGTTATGGCTGATGAACATCGTGTTGACGCGCAGGTGGTCCTGCATGTCGGGGGCGACGTAGTCGTCCGGGCAAACCGTCAGCACCTGGTCGATTTCCACATTCCGGAGTTTGGGCGCCCGTTGTACGAGAGCCTTCAGCAGCACTTGGGGAACAGAGCAATTGCCGCTTACCAGCACGCGGTGGCCGCTTTGAATCGCCTCCACCGCGCGGTCGCCGTCCACTACTTTGTGTGGAAACCGCGTCTTCCAATCATTGTGCATGCGGATGATTACCTCCATTATCCGCGCGCGGCGGCATCCCGTCCGGCCGCGCCAAACGGCGGCTGTGCGGGAGCCCCGCATCGCCCGGTCGGAAACCGGATGGGGATGGGTTATGCTTCCGGAGCCAGCAGATGAACCAGGATCGCCTTCTGCGCGTGCAGGCGGTTTTCCGCCTGCGGAAAAACCAGGGATTGCGGCCCGTCCATCATCTCGTCGGTGATTTCCTTGCCGCGATGGGCCGGCAGGCAATGCAAAATGACGGCGTCGGACGCGGCGTGCTGCATCAGGGACGCATTGACTTGGTAGCCGGCAAAGGCCTTTTCGCGATTCCGGGCCTCTTCTTCCTGGCCCATGCTTACCCAGGTATCGGTGTACACGGCGTTCGCGCCGGCCGCCGCCTGCTCCGGTTCCCGGACCAGTTGGATGCGGCTGCCGCCGGTATCGGCGTCTTTGCGGGCCTTGGCCACGACGGCATCCGGTAAAGCATAACCCGCCGGAGAGGCGATGGCGAAATCCATCCCCAGTTTTGCGCATATCCGCAGCAGGGAAACAGCTGTGTTGTTGCCGTCTCCGATGTAGGCCAGTCTCCTGCCGCGCACGTCGCCGAAATGCTCGATCAGGGTAAGGATGTCGGCCAGTGCCTGACAGGGATGGCATCCATCCGACAAACCATTGATAACCGGCACGCTGGCATGCTGCGCCAGCTCGATGATGTGGCTGTGGTCGAACACGCGGGCCATTATGGCGTCTACATACCCGGAGAGCACGCGGGCCACGTCGGCGACGGATTCGCGTTGCCCAAGTCCGACCTCGCGGGGTGAGATGTAGACGGCATGTCCGCCAAGATGATGCATGCCCATCTCAAAGGACACCCTCGTGCGCAGGCTGGGTTTCTGAAACACCATACCCAATGCCTTGCCCCGGAGGATCGGGGAGTTGCCGTTTTGCTTGCGTTCCTTCTTCAAGCGAACCGCCAGCTCCAGCAACCGCCGGATATCAGCGGAAGAGAACTCCTCCAGGCTGAGAAAATGACGGATCATGAAAAAAAACCTCGAATGACAAGGATGAAAGCCGTCACAGTACCGTCCGCCGGCCGATGATTTTCCCTTTGCGACCGACGCAACGGCGCAAGTATAGCACAAGCAAATTATTTTCCACTGCAGGGAAGAACACGGTTGTCGTGCATTTCGCCGCGGGAAAAAACCGCTTTCGCAGGCAATGGTCGCGCACACTAAACGGGGCGGAGCGGCTTTTTCGGCGAATGCGGCTTCCGTGAAGGGGGAACGGGACCCGTCCCTCCGGGGGCGATTATTCTTGCGGGGGCTGGGTGGAGGAGGTTTGCGGCGTCGGACCGTGATCGCCGGAGGAAGGATCGGCGGGCGGCAGGGGCGGAAAGTTGCCCGAGGCCATCGCTTCGCGGATGAGTTCTTCCGGGGATTTGGGGTGCAGCCAAGCCAGCCAGCCGGCGCCGGGCGCCAACCGGGTCGGAATGGCGGGCTCGCGGATGCCCAGCAGGATGCTGAACGCCATGAGCAGGCCGCCCATCCATTGCGTAAGGCTGAGCTGTTCGCCGAGCAGGAAGATGCCGAAGCCGATCGTCACCAGCATCTCGCCCAATCCCAGCAGCGAGGTCTGCAACCCGCCAAGATGTTTAACGCCGAGGAACAATGTCAGCCGCGAGGAAAAGAACGCCAGGGTCATCCCCCCCAACGCCAGCCAGGAGATCTGCGAATGCGGCTGCCCAAGCGACGAATTAAACAGCAGCATAGGCAACAAGACGGCCGCAGAGGCAACGAGGGTGTAAAACGTCACTGTCATGGCGGGCACTTCGTAGAGCACGCGCTGGTTGATCGGCAAGTGCAGGGCGTACAGTGCGGAGGAGGCCAGCATCAACAGGACCCCGATCAGATCCACATGATGGTCGCCGGTGGAGGTGATCAGCACTATCGCGGGAATGGCGACGGCCAACCGAACAAGGCTCAAACGGGACGGCGCATACCCATCCAGGAGCAGGAACAGGGCGACGAAACCGGGATACAGGGAATAAATGATCGCGCCGAGGCCGGTGTCGATCCGCGTGATGGCGCTGTAATAGAACAAGGCTCCCAGAGCGTTGACCCAGCCCGCCAGCAGACAGCCGATCAACCCCATCGGGTAGATCTGGAGCAGGGATCGTTTGTAAATGAAAATGATCAGGAAAAGCAAAAAGGCCGCGCCGAGCGACCGCAGGCCGACCACCTCGATCGGCAGAAAGCCTCCGGAGAAGCTGGTCTTCCCCAGCGTCGGGGAGACGCCCAGGAAGAAAGCCGAAACCAGCGCCGCGGCAATCCCCGTGCTCCGGCTGGACAGGCCGGGTTTCGTCCGGGGATTGCTCCCCGCTGACGAAGCGCCCGGCGATGCGGATGTCGGAATGGTCATTCCAGCGCCTTGTTGATTTCCGCCAGCAGTTCGTCGTCGAGGAAAGTCCCCTTCTGCAGCAGCTGCTGGATCCGCCCGCTCAATCGGCGCCGTTCTTCGGGCACAAGCATCTTGGCCGTCACCACGACGACGGGGATGTCGGCCAATGCGGGATCCTTTTTCAGCATATCCAGCAAATCAAACCCGTCGAGTTCGGGCATCATCAAGTCCATGACCACCAGATCGGGTTTCTGAGCGCGGATGAATTCCAGAGCTTTCTTGCTTTCCGAGATCTCGCTGATCTCGAACCCGCCCCGGGCCTGCAGGATCCGCCGGATCAGCAGCACGGCGTTGGGATCGTCATCCACGATGACGACTTTCCGCAAACGGAAATCCAGCCGGCTGAGTGCGGAGAGCAGGCCTTCCCGTGGCATTTCCACTTCCGTCGTTCCCGGCAAGGAGACCTCGGTCTCCCATCCTTCGCCGAGGATGTCGCGGTCGATGGGCAGGGTGTGTCCGGATGCGTTGACGACGACGATATCGTCGGAATGGATCGTGCCCTGGCGGACGAGCTTGAACAGGCCGGCGAAGGCCACCGAAGCCGCCGGTTCCAGTGAAATGCCTTCCATCTTGGCAACGATGTGAGTCGCCCGGAACGCCTCATCATCGGTAACGGATTCAAACGCCGCACGGGCTTCCGGCCGGTTTAATTTGGTGCGCAGCAATTGGTAGGTGCGACCAGGGTCGCCGGTGGAAAGGGTGGAGATATTGGTGACGGGCGAAGCCACCACATCGGGATCATCCATCCCCTGCTTCCACGCCGAAACCATCGGGGCGCAGCCTGCCACCTGGATCGCCCCGATTCCGGGGACCTTCGATGTCAGCCCGAGGATCTGTAGCTCCTCGAATCCCTTCAAGACGCCCATCGGCCCCATCCCTCCGCTGACCGCCTGGAGGTACCAATCCGGGGATCGCCAGGGAGAGGATTTTAATTTTCCGGTGCCGGAGAGGGTCGAACCCAGCAGCGGGGTGAGCTGTTCGGCCAACTCAAAGGCGATGGTCTTCATCGCTTCGATCGGCGTGATGCTGCGGGTTCCCTGATCGATGAAGATCCCCTTCCGTTTGGCGAATTCGGCGGCGACCTGTTTGGTATGGTCGTAGGTTCCCGTGACCTTGATCACTTGGGTTCCATACAGGGCGACTTCCTGCATCTTGGCCGAGGGAACCATGCTGGTCAGAAAGGCCCAAAGCTTGATCCCGGCTCTGGCGCAATAGGCCGAATAGGAAATCGCAACATTCCCGGTGGAGGCTACGACGGCTTCATGGATGCCGGCTTCCTTCAGGGCCGCCACTGTCAGCGCCGCCTGGCGGTCCTTGAATGACGCTGTGGGTCCCTGCCGTTCATCCTTGATGAACAGGTTCGGCAGGCCGAGCATCAATCCCAGGTTGGGAGCATGGTGCAGCGGTGTGCCCCCCTCGCCCAGGGTTACGATGTTGGCCGCATTGGAAATGGGCAGCAAATCCAGGTAGCGCCAAAAATGGAACGGCCGCTCGCGAAGTTGCATGGCGAACGTGCGGGACAGGGTCTTGTAATCATAGCGGGCTTGGCGCCAGGCGCTTTTGCACTTGGGACACAGTGTGGTCCTCGGGGAGAACGAATAGAGGTTCCCGCAATCGATGCATTCCACCACGAAATGCGCGGCCATGTATTTCTTATCCTCTTAACGAATCCGTCCGCTTCCGGTCGGGCATGGCGCAACAAGCCCGGACGAAGCAGAGGGAGGACTGACTACGTCGTGCTTTCATTCGTCCGCGGGGTGGGTGGACTTTGCGATTCCGCGGGAACGGGCGCCGCAGGACCCTTCGGCTCGGCGGGCAACGGCGAGGTGGATCTTCGTTTACCCTCCGGGAGGGGCGAGGTGGATTTTCTCTCCTCGAGTGACAGCGGCGAAGTGCCGGGAACGCCTTTGTGCTCATACAGCTTCAATGAGCGGGCGATGCTTTCCAACAGGTCGTGTTCGGTAAGTTTCTCCTTGAGCAATACGGCCTGGGCCTGAGTGGAAAGGCTTTCCATCTGTTCGGCGGTCAGATCCGCGCCGGAAAGGACGACCACCGGGATGATGCGGGTTTTTTCCTTCCCGCGCAGGGCAGCCAGCGCATCGAAACCGGCGGCACCCGGAAGCTGTAGATCCAGGATGACCAAATCCGGTTGCTCGGTCTCCGCACGCTCTACGCCGGTGCTGGCTTCCGAGACCATCTGAACCGTGAAGCCGCTGATCTTTTCCAGGCTGCGCTGGACGACTTGAGCTTCCTCCGGATTGTCTTCAATCACCAAGATGTTGTAGGCCTTGCGGTCCGGCTTTTCCAGTTTTTCCAGCGATGCCACCAGGTCCGCTTCCAGGATCGGCTTGACCAGGTAATCCGCGGCGCCTAGGCTCAGCCCGCGGCCGCGATCCTCGGTGATGGTGCACAGGATGACCGGAAGCGGCCGCGTGACGGGATCCGACTTCAATTGCGCCAGAACCTGCCAGCCGTCCGGAGACGGCATATTGACGTCCAGCAGAATCGCGTATGGGCGCAGTTCGCGGGCCATCGGGACGGCACGGGCGCCGTCGGTCAGTTCAACGATCGTATAGCCGCGCGGTTCCAGGTACCGCCGGTACAGTTGCACAACGCCGGTTTCGTTTTCCACGACCAGGACGTTTTTCCGCCCGGCGGGAGCCGCAGGAGCCGCTTCGGCGGCCGGAGCCGCCTTCGGCTGCAATGCAGGCAGCGTGAAGTAGAAGGTCGAGCCCTTGCCCAGAATCGAATCCACCCAGATCCGTCCGCCGTGCATTTCCACCAGGCGCTTGCAGATCGAGAGTCCCAAACCTGTTCCGCCCGTACGGCGCGTGGGAGAAGCATCCACCTGCGAAAAGGCCTCGAATAATTTCGGGAAGTGGTCCGCCGGGATGCCCGAACCGGTGTCGGATACGCTGACGACGATCTCAGGATAATTCTCCGGATTGGTCTGCAGTTTGGCCTCGATCACGATGCTGCCCGACTCGGTGAACTTGGCGGAGTTCGAAAGCAGGTTGAGCAACACTTGACGGGCGCGGATCGGGTCGGCACGGGCTAATGGAAGGTCATCGGGGATGTACTGCGAAAGGCGGATCGGCTTATCTTTGATAAGCCCCAAAGCGGTCGACGCCACGCTTTGTATGAGGTTTCGCATATCCACTTCCTCGAAGGCCAATTCCATCTTCCCGGCATCGATCCGGGAGATGTCGAGGATGTCGTTGATCAGGCCCAAAAGGTGCTGGCCGGCATTATGGATGGCTGTCAGGTCCTGATTCTGCAGATCGGTGATCGGGCCGTCGATGCCTTTTAGAATGACGCGCGAGAAGCCGATGATCGAATTCAAAGGCGTCCGCAATTCGTGGCTCATATTGGCCAAGAACTGGGTCTTCACGCGGTCGGCTTCGCGCATTTCCTTGAGCGCCTCGCGTTCCACCTCGTAGGAACGGGCGTTGTCGAGGGCGACGGCCACCTGGTCGGCCAGGGATTGCAGCACGGCGATGTCCGCCGGCAGGAAGGCGTTGGTTTGGTTGACATGGATGTCCAATGCGCCGAGCATGCGGTCGCCGATTTTCAACGGCAACCC
>JBJYXS010000031.1:13472-25161 GCA_046260075.1 Anaerolineales bacterium
TGACATGGATGTCCAATGCGCCGAGCATGCGGTCGCCGATTTTCAACGGCAACCCCAGTTGAGTTTTTGTGTCGGGCAGCGACGGATGCGCCCGATATAAGGGGTCTTGTGAGGTATCGAGGGCGGCATACGGTTTCCCGGATTCGGTTACCTGCCCGATGATCGTCCGCGATCCGACGGCGATGCTGTGTTTGGCTTCCTTCATCTGGACGCCGGGTTGGCCGGTGGCCTCCTGGACGACGGCATATTTGCCCTGTTCGTCGAGGAGGAAAATGGCGGCATGGTAGAAACCGAACCGTTCGCGAAGCAGGTTCACCGCGCGCGACAGGAGCGTGCCGGTTTCGAGCGTGGAAGTCGCCAGGCGGCTGACTTCGGCTGCGATCTCCAGCTGCTGGGCGCGGCGCTGGGCCTGGTTCAGCAGGCGGTAGTTGTCGAGCGCCACCGACAGCTGGGCGCCTACGGTTTCAAGGAACCGGACTTCGCTATGCGAGAAGGGGTTGGCCATGCGGCGCACGGCTTGCAGAATGCCGATGTTTTCTCCGCGGACGCGCAATGGAACCGCGACCATGGAGGCGATCGCCAGATCCGCAAGAACCGGACGCACCATTCCGGATAACCGGTCGTCGTCCTGGGCGTGATTGGAAACGACCGTCTGGCCGCTCTGCAGAAGGTCGAAGAAGGGATACAACACGCCGGGAAAGCGCGTTCCATCCTCGACCGACGGCTGGTCGTCGTCCGCCAGGTGGGCGACCTGCTGCACATAGGTCTGCCCCGTTTCCTCGCCGAACAACTGGATCGAAATGCTGTTTAAGTTCACGGCGGTCCGGCAGGAATCCAGGGCTTCCTGCATCAGCTGTTCTTCGCCGCTGGCCTTCTGCAAACGCTGTGAGGTTTGGAACAAGGTGACGGCTTCGCGGAGAGCCTGCTCCGTCTGGTTGTGCAGGCGGGCGTTTTGAATGGCGGTGGAAGCTTGGGCGACGATCGTCTCGGACAAGCGAAGTTCCTCGGATGTGAACGACCGTCCCTCTTCCAGCAGGTGCATGCCCACCAAACCGATCGTGTTGCCTTCGGCAACCAGGGGCAGCAAAACGAGGGTGCGGGTGCGGTGCTCATGTTTTTCACCCGGAAGGAGCGGCCGCAAAGGATTCTCGCTGAGTCCGGTGAAGATCGTCGGGCCGCGTTCCACGAGCGCTTTTTGCAGAATGGGGGAATCTTTCGCCGAGACGAAGATCGTCGGATTGGATCGGTCCAGACGGCCGGGCTGGTCGCTCACCAGGGTAAGGGTGGATTTATCCTCACTGAGCAGTGAAATACTGGCATGGCCCAGGGAAAGGATGCGGGCCAGTTCGGACGCAATCGTGTCGAGGCTGGACAGCAGGTCAAGTGATCCGGCGACGGAGGAAACGATGCGGTTGATCAGGGCGAGTTCCTGCGTTCGGGCGGCGGCCTGATGGAACAACCGGGCGTTCTCCAAAGCCAAGGCCAGCTGGTTGGTGATTTCCTCCGCCAGCATGCGGTCTTCTTCCGTCCAGATCCGTTTGCCTTCCTCGTCGCGGAATTCCAGCACACCCAGGATCTGATCCTGCATGCGGATGGGAACCGCCATAACCGAGGAGGCGTCATAGTTCCCGTCGTCGCCCGGTTGGAGGATGACCAATTCACCGCTGGATAATGCCCTTTGCGTCTCGGGCGAGGAATACGCCTCCAACCGCTGTAGTCCGCCGGCGTCATCGTGGAACAGCACCGGACGGATGGAAAACGGAGTCCCCGCTTGGGCGGTAGCGGCCAGGCTCCGAAGCGATAGTGGTCCGGTTCCCTTGAACGGGGGCAGCGGTCCGGATTTCGGCAAAGGCGGCGAGGCAGATGCTGCTTTTCTTGCAGGGACCGGTTTTTCGGCCGGTGCCGGCGCAACTTTTCGTTCCGCAGCCGGTGCAGGCGTGGGCGGCATGATGGGCGCCGCTGGAGGCTTTTCCTGCGGTGCAGGCGTGGGCGCCGCCGCTGGAGGCTTTTCCTGTGGTGCAGGCGTGGGCGGCACGATGGGCGCCGTTGAAGGCTTTTCATTCGGTGCAGGCGTGGGCGGCATGATGGGCGCCGCTGGAGGCTTTTCCTGCGGTGCAGGCGTGGGGATCGTTATCGGTTCGGTGGAAGGTATCGGCGGAGCCGATTCCACGGGCGGAATGGCGGCTTTCGGTTCGATTTCTTTCTTCTCCGCCGGAAGGAACGGCGGCAAATGAGATTCCGCCGGGATAGGAGGCGCAGCGGTTGGAACAGCTGTTTCGTGACCGGTGGGGATTTCCTTTTCCTTTTCTTCCATCACGGGCGGCGCCGCCGCTTGCAACGCCGATACAGCCGGCACGGTATCCGCCGTATCGGCGGATGTTTCCTTCTCCAGAATGATCTCGACGGGCGTCTCGCCTTCCTGGGCGGATGGCGCTGGAGTCGGTTTCTCAGCCGCCGTCTTTTCCTTTTCATCGAGAGCCTTCAGAGAGGGCGCAATCGATGGAAGCAATTCCTCCAAGGAAGGTCTGCGCAATTGCCTTCCGACATCCGCAAGGCTGGCGGATTCGAGGATGCTGGTGATGCTGGGCGCCGTCCGCTTTTCCGGAAGCGGCCGGGTAATAATCTTCTGCGGCGGCTCCGTGGGGATTTCCGTTTCGGGCGGCGGTTTGACGACCGGTTTCTCCGTCGGAACAAGCGCCGGCGTTTCCTCGAAAGGTTTCTTTGCGGTAGTGAACAGCGGCCTGTCCGGCGGTTTTGTGGGCGCAGCAGGTGGTGGAACCGGCGGGGCAGCCGTGGCGATGGGTTGGGTGGCCGGTTTCTTCGGCAGGGCCGGAGTCTCCGCTTGCGGGGTAACGCGGGCCGGTACGGTTTTCGGTTTTGTGGTCCGCTTTTTGGCGGTCCGGCGTTTCTTGGTTGCGGCGGCTGCAGGGGCCGCTTTAGCGGCCGACGGTTTCCGTTTCTTGGATACCTTGCGCGCCGGCGCGGCCGCAGCAGCGGCGGGCTGTACGGTTTCGGGTGCGGCGGCCGTGCTTACCGCCGTGGCTTTCGCTGTGCGGCGTTTTCGCGGTGCAATCGGCTGAGCGCCGGGTATAGCGGTCGGTGCCTCAGGGGCGGCAGCCGCTTTTCGTTTGCGGGACGGCCGGCGTTTGGGCTTCGGTGGAGCGGCAGCTGCTTCAGGTTCGGGCGGGAGGATGTCGGATGGAACCGCCGCAACGGGCTGGGTTTTCTTTTTTCGACTTGGGGCCTTCTTCTTTTTAGCGGAGGGGGTTTTCCGCTTCGTTGGTGCGGCCGCATGGACGGGAGCCGCCGACTGCAGCACTTGGACCACCGCGCGGTACATCGAAACCTGGCCGTCCTCGTCCATCCGCGGAAGGGCGTTCATCAGCAGGAGAATCATGGAACCGTTGTGATGGCTGGCGGTCAGGAAAAGGTTGTCGATCGGTTCGCCCGTATCGATTGCGGCACGCAATTTCTGGGCGGATTCCGGCAGCAAGCCGCATTCTTCGAACGACTTGCCTTTTACCTTCGAGGCGCTGAGACCGAGCAGGGAGCGGATCTCGTTCGAACTCCATAAACTGGTACCGTCGACGTCGAATTCCCACACCCAACCGCTTGGCGCGGAGGCGGGTTCGGCCCTTCGGCGGGGCTTTTTGCGGGGCGCAGCCGGAACATCTGGTTCAGCGACGTCGCTGAACAGCGTTTCAAGCTGGCTGAGCGATCGCTTGATGGACATATTCTTCCAACTCCTGAGCCAGCGCACGGTATTGCACTGCGGCGCGGCTTTCGGGGGCGTACTGAGTGATGGGTATTCCAACCACCGGACATTCGCGGAGTTTGGTGTCGTTTTCCACGGCGGTGGCGAATACCGCATTGCCGAATGCGGATCGGATTTGCTCCTGCAGCGTCTTGTGGACGCGGGTCCGGCCGAGCATGGTGATGAGCACACGGTAGCGCAAGGAAGGATTCGACCGCTGGCGGATATTGCGGATCAGATCCAACATCTCGCGCAGGGCATGGGCGGAAAAATATTCGCACTGGGTCGGGATCACCAGAAGCTGGGCGGCGGTCAGGGCGTTGATGGTCAGCGCCCCCAGCGAGGGCGGGCAATCCAAGAGTACCATGTCGTACATGTTTGCCTTGGCCAGAGCCTTCCGCAGCAGGTGTTCATACTTCTGGCGCACATACAGGAACCGTTCGACCAGGAGCATCTCGCCGGACGCCGGGATCAGATCCAGCCCGGGCACATTTGTCTCGCGCGAGACCCCCATCGGGGATGTGTTCCCCAGCAACAGGTCAGCGACCGAATGGCGGGCTTGGTCGGGTTGGATTCCCATGGCGAGCGTCAGGTTGGCCTGGGGATCCAAATCCACTAGGAGAATCTCATGCCCGCGTTCGACCAGTGCAGCGCCAATGGATAAAGCCGATGTGGTCTTGGCGACTCCGCCTTTTTCATTGGCGATGGCGACGATGGTAGTCATAGGTCGGATCCTGTCCTTCGCTCAATCATCCGGAGGTTCCACCGGCCCGTTTCCGTCCCGGTGGACGGCGGTCCGCGTCGATCATCCGGCACCCGGGCCGGGCGTGCCTTCCGGTTGTTCGACCTTGGCGGCCCGGATCGGTCCCACCATGACGGTACCGCTGGAAATCCCCAATGCGCGCCGCAGCTCGCTGACGGCCGTCTGGAGGATGGTGGAGATATCGTTGGTGGACCGGATCCGGCTGGTGATTTCCACCACTTTCCGTTCGCGTTCCGCGCGCTGTGACACCTGGCTGAACAGGCGGGCATTCTGCACGGCCACCGCCAACTGGCCGGTGAGGGTCTGGATGATAGCGATTTCGTCATCCCCGAAGGCGTTGGGTTTGGCGGAGTGGATATCGAGCACCCCGATGATGCGGCCGGCGACGATCAGCGGGAACGCCAGCTCGGAGTGCGTCTCGGTCAGCAGCGGATCCGCCCAGTAGTGGGGGTCGTCTTCGATGTTGTTGGCGGCGTAGAAAGTCCCGGTGGAGATGACGTGGCCCACCACCGTCGGCGATTCGGAATCGTGGGACGTGCCCCGCGAGATCACATCCGGACCGGCCTGGCCGGATGCGGCGTACGCGATGGCCTTTTCGTCCTGTTCGTCCATCAGGTACACCGCGACATGCGAGAAGGCGAACCGCTCGCGGATCAGTTCGACGACCCGCCGCAACAGCAGGTCGAGGTCGAGGGTCGTGCTGGCGTCGCGGGCGATTTCGTTCGCCGTCTGCAGATACGCGGCGCGTTGGGTGAGTTCCGAGTACAGGCGCGCATTCTCCAGCGCCAGGGCCGCCTGTGTGGTGACGGCGTCGATGAAGGTGAGATCGTCCTCGGTGATATCTTTCTGACCCGTTTCCAGCGTGAGGGCGCCGATCACCTGTTCCCGCAGGATGAGGGGCGCCGTGATCTGCGATCCGTCGGGGCTGCGCGATATGCTGCCGGGAACCGTGGCGGCGGTCGACGGATCGGCAAGCGGGGTGATGATTGCTTCCCCGTCGTCTGCGCTGCTTTCGACGGTGAGGGAGAGGTCTCCCGACGTCTGGTCCAGATCTTTCCAGGCCTCCGACATGTACCGCCGGTTCAAAGCGCGCACTTCTTCCCGGTCCGCCTGCGATTGGGCGGTCAGGCGGGCCATCTCCAACCCGTGCGCCAGTGTCTGGGAAATCCCGCGCAGGGTCAGAATGTCGGAGTCGTCAAAGGCGTTGGAAGTCTCGGACTGCACGTCCAGGGCGCCCAGGCAACGGTCTCCGATCAGCAGCGGGATCACCAATTCCGAACGGCCCATGGACAGCGGATTGTCTTTTTCCACCGGGCGGTCCCCTTCGGAGAAAATCCGTTTGGTGGAGACGGCTTGACGGACCAGCGAAGTGGATTCTTCCGGCACACGATACCCGCGGTTGATCAACCGTTCCGACTCCGGTGTGGAGCCTGCGCGCAAGACGAGTTGCGGACCGGGTTCCTCGAGCAGGAAGACCGCTGCCGAGGAAAGATCCATGCGCTGTTGCAGCACTCCGGCGACCGATTGCAGCAGGATCAGCGGTCTTCTTTCGGCGCCGGCCGCCATCGACGTTTCCGCCAGGGTGCGCAATTGGATGATCCGCTGATCCAGGAGTTTTTTGTTCTCGGTGATCCGGCGGATCAATTCCTCGTGTTCGTTTTGCAGCGCCTCGCCCAGTTGCTTCTCCATTTGCAGTGAGACGCGCATTTCGCGGTTGTAGATGGCGGAGATCCCGATCAGCACGGCCAATCCAAGCCCCAGTCCGAAGGAATCCGGCCATACCGTGGCGGAAGGTGCATATCCCGCGGGAACCGGAAGCGTTCCGCTTTGCTGCAGCAGGCCGATGATGATGTGGGCCAGCATGCTGAGGAACGCGAACAGGATGCCGCTTCGGGTGCCGATCAGCACGGCGGCGGTCAGCGTAGCCATCGCGAAGCCGATGTTGACGGCGTGCCCGACGCCCAGGATCACGGCGGCGTATACCATCACGGCGAATATGCTGATCACCGGGAAGTACGTCGCCAGATGTATAAGACCGCGGCGCGCCAGGAAGATGGCCATCAGGTACACCGGCAGCACGGCCGCCCCGGCAATCACACCCACCCATGGGCCGCCGCTCAGCAGGGCAAGCCCCAGGCTGATCAGGGTGAACAAGCCGCCCGCCAGCATCAGTCCGATGACGACCAGGTAGAAAAGGCTTTCCTTCCGGGCCTGTTCCGGATCTTTCGAAACCGGGGGAAAGATGCGCGAAATCCGATCGAGCATGGTTTACGCCTTTGTCCCTTTCCGCGCCGACCGAGTGATCATGACGGTTGCTCCCGGCTATCCCCTCCATTGCCTTCCTCGGAAGCGGGTGTTTCCGTCAGGCCGAGTTTGATGCTGGCGCGTCGGGCACCCAGTGCCCGGCTGAGTTCGCTGGCGGTGGTGGTCAGAATGCCTTGCATATCCACCGAACGGCGGATGCGGCTGGTGATTTCGAACAGCAGGTGCTCGCGTTCCGCCTGCCGGCGGGTCTGGTCGAACAAGCGGGCGCTTTCCAGGTTGGCGGCGACCTGCAGAGCCAGCAGGTTGGCCAGCTGGACTTCCTCGGTCGAGAACTCCCGGTCAGACGACATCCGGCTGAGGAGCAGCCCGCCGATCGTGCGGCCGGCCCATTGCAGGGGCAGGGCCAGCGCGGTCTTCACCCCGGCCTGGGCCAGCGACCGCGAAAGGGTGCCGGTGGTGGCGGGCGTGTAATTCACCGCCTTGTTCTCGGCGAGCGCCTCGCCGATGACATCTTGACCGTAATGGGCGACCAAACCGGTGATGTGCTTGAGGTGCGGCTCGCAGGTGCATAATTCGATCCGCACTTCTTCCTCGCCCGACGGGAAGGCGATCGACACGCAATCCGCGCCGGAGACGCTGCGCACGCGCTCCAGCGCCGAGCGGATCAAGGATTCCATGTCGCCCGACGGCGGGCCGGCCATGCCGATCGCTTCCTCGTACAGGTGCCGCAAGCGTTCCCGTTCGCGGGTCACCTGTTCGAAGAGCGAGGTGGATGACATGATTGCCGCCAGCGAGCTGGCCACCGTTCCCAGCAACTGCACATCGTCTTCCGAGAACGCCGCGACGTGCGGACTTTGGATATCGAGCACGCCCAGAAGCTCGTCGCGGTGGACCAGCGGAACGCACAGCTCGGATTGAATATCGGCGTCGATCATCAGATAGCGCGAGTCGGCCGCCGTGTTGGCCACCAGCGAAGGCTGTTTGTTGGATGCCACCCAGCCTTGGACGCCCTGGCCGAAGGTCACCTGCATATCCTCCACCTCGCGCGAGTTGAACCCGGAATGGGCTCGGACGACCAGGGTGTCTTTTACCGGGCCGAGCAGGAAGACCGCTACGCGGGCTCCGCTCATGGTCACCCGTAATCCTTGTGCGGCGCTGAACAGGGCATTGTCGAGCGTGGTGCTGGAGGCGGCCGCGGTCGTCACTTGGTAAAGCGAGCGGTGCCGGGAGAGGTATTCGCGCGTGGTGGAGAACAGACGGGCGTTTTCCACAGCGATGGCGATCTGGTCGGCGATAACCTGGAGGATCGTGATGTCGTCGGGAGCGAATGCGTACGGCAGGGTGGACTGTACGTCCAGCGCCCCGATGACGGTTTCCCCGATGCGGAGCGGGATACCGAGCTCGGCGCGGGTGGCAGGGAGCAGGGGGTTGGGACGGTGCATGGGATCGGCGGTCACGTCGTCGGCAACACGCGGGCGGGCGTTCTCGGTGACCCACCCAATGATCGATTGCGAACCGACGCCCAGTTTGTGACCGCGGGCTTTCATCTGCCGTCCGGCTTCACCGGTGGATTCACGCAACACCGCGTTCTTGCGCTCCTCGTCCAGCAGGAACACCGAGGAATGGTAGAACCCGAACCGGTCGCGGATCAGGTTGATCGAGTGCGAAAGCAGCCGGTCCAGATCGAGCAAGCCGATAGTCTCTCGGGCGATTTCAGCCGCCGTCTGCAGTTGGACGGCTTTCCGTTCCGATTCCTGAAGCAGCGAGGCGGTACGGATGGTGGAGGCGATCTGGGTGGCAATGGTGCCCAGCAGCCGCAGGTCGCTGTCGGAGAACCGGTTCTCGTGTTCCGTATCCAGCAGGATCAGCGCGCCCACCACCTGGTTGGCCGTGATCAGCGGAACTCCCAGCCAGGATTTCGGCGCGGCGCTGGAGGATTGCCCGGCCGTCCCCGATTGGGGGATGATTCCGGGCAGGTGCACGCCCAGCGACGCGGCCCGTTCCTCGACGTTCGATTCGAGCATCAGCGGCTGGGCATTGCGGATGACCAGCGAGTACAGGCTGTCGCCCATGGTGATCGTTTCGAGGGTGGCGGTTTCGCCGCGGAGGAAGGCGTACGGAAATGTCAGCAGATCACGGTTGGAGTCGTACAGGGTAATGATGATGTCGATGTCGCCCAGGGCGTTGCGGGTCTGCTCGTGGACGGTTTCGAACAGGCTTTGCAGGTCGATGGCCTGGGAAATCGACTGGCTGATCCGGTTCAGCGTGGCAAGTTCCGACAGCCGTCCCTGGGTGGTCGCCAGAAGTTCAAGGCGCTCCATAGCGGATTGGATGGATTCGGCGATCGGTGTCAGCGGACGGACGTTGATCGGAGTGAGCGCGTTTTCATCACGCGACGACAGCATGAGGATCCCGAACAACCGCTCTCCCAGCCGGAGCGGAAGGAAGGCGGCCACCCGGCAACCGATGGCGTCCAGGTATTGGCGAACATTGGCGGGCAACCGGACCATGCCGGGTTCCACTTTCACCACCAGCGGCGTGGCTGAGGGAATCAGCCGTGCGAGGGTATCGGGGGTTTCGGCGATTTCCTTCATGGGCGGTTCCGCCGACTCGGGGGTCGTCGGATCGTAGAAGCCGGCGACGGACATGCTCGATTCACCCGCTTGCAGGAGGGTCACCACGAAAGGGGTGCCCGTCATGCCGTCGATGACGGCCTTATAGATCTCCTCGGGAGCGGAAGCGCCCGCCACCAAGCGGCTGATGCGGAACAGCTGCTGCGAAACTTCGGTGCTGACCCGGGCCGTTTCCATCGTCTGGACGCTCTGGATCGCAGAGCCGGTCTGGTCGGCGATCGACTGCAGCAGATCCATGTCTTCCGTCGAGAAGCGGTTGGTTTCGTTGGAGTGGATGTCGAGCACCCCGATCGTCCGCCGGTTGACCCGGATCGGGAAGGCGGCTTCTGAGCGGGTATCCGGCAGCAGGTCGTTGCGGACGTACATGGGATCTTCCGAAACGTTTGCCGCCTGATGGGAACGGCCGGATTGTGCAACAGAGCCGATGATCGAGTAGGATCCGAGCGGGAACCGGTTGGCCGCCGCCTTCAGCCTTTCGCCGGTCGGCCCGCTGGCCTCGCGGATGACGGCGAATTGCCCGGCGTCATCCACCAAATAAACCGACGCGAAATCGTAGCCCAGCCGGTCGTGGATCAGGTTGGTCACCGTACGCAGGGTTTCGTTGAGCGTGTTGATCTCGGACAGCGACTGGATCAATTCGGCCGACAGGACGATCTTGCGGGTGGAGGCTTGGCCTTCTCCTCCGATCAGCGTGGAGACGTCGCGCAGGGAGCCGGTCAGACGGTTGAGGGACGAGGCCAAGGCAACGAATTCCGAGGTCCCGGCGACCGGAATTTTCTCGCCGGCGGTTCCCGATGCGATCCGCCGGACGGCCGTAGCCAGGCGGGCGGCGGGGCGGATGACGACGAACGTCGCCAGCAGAGCCGCAATGACCAACGCAGTCAGGACGCCCATCCCGACCAGCATCAGGCCGGTGGTGAGCGGCGTGAGGGCTTCGAAGATGGGACCTTGCAGCCGTTCGATGATGATTTTGGTACCTGAATACTCCGGCGTATTGGCGCCGACCAGGTCGTAGATGGCGAGGTATTCGGTATGGCCGACCACGTTCTGGCCGAGGAGGTTCGAATATTCCGAAGACGTCTCGGCCTGCAGCGGAATTTGGGCCTGGCCCATGATGAATTGCAGGGCGGTGAACGTCCCTGCTTCAACGTTCATCCGCACGTAGGAATTGTCGTCGAACGTCAGGACGATATTGTTGGCCTGGGACCGGTTCAGGGGGACGTACAGTACGGCGTACAGGTCCTGGTTCTTCAACAGCCCGACCAGCACGAGGCCGGTTTGTTGGGAGGCGGTCTGCAACGGGGCGCCGGTGAGAACAACGAAGGTCGACGGGCTGAAGACCTGATGGTTGGTCTGGATGTAGGAAAAGGGCTGCGTCCAATCCGTGAGGGATTGGATCGCCATGGTGCCGACCAGGGAAAGGCCTTCCCATTCGGCATTTGTGGAGGCGATGACCGTGCTGTCGGCCGAGTCGATCACAAGGAAATCGGAGAACATGACCCCACTGGGCTGCAGGCGGTAGACGGCATTGAAGAAGGCTAATTTATACGCCTCGTTGGAGGCCAATTGGGCGGCTGTCTGTACGATGGTCCCATCGCGGGAGATGGCTTGGATTCGTTCATACCCGTCGGATTGCCAAATGCGCGATTTCGCATCCACCCCCTCGAAGGTCGCCGTTAAGTCGCTGGCCGCGGATTGGAACAGGCTGTCGCGGGCGGTCGCGTATCCGATCCATCCCAACAGGGCGGGCAGGATCACGAACGGCAGGAAGATGCCGATGAAGGTCGTCCGCATGCTGCGCGGCGCCGTCAGGAATCTCACTACCGGGTTCGATCGAAGGACAGATTTCTCCGCCATGACCGTTTACTCCTAAAGGGATGACTCCCTTTTATGCATACTCCCACACGGGTTCCCCGTGCAGCATCCTGCGGATCTGGTCCGGGAACCGGTCCGGATCCAGCGGTTTGCCGACGAATCCGTCGAATCCCGCGGCCTTCGCCCGGTTCAACTCGTCCTGACTGGCATTGGCGGTGACGGCGATCACAGGGATATCCTTGTAAGGCGATGTCCGGATCTTCTCCAAGGCTTCATATCCATCCTCATACGGCAAGCGGATATCCATCAGGATCAGATCCACCCGCGGGAGGGTGTGGGCGTATTCCACGACTTCATATCCCGACGTTTTCCATTCACAGTGTATGCCCAAATAGGCCAACATGCGCGCCATGAGTACGAAGTTGGACACATTGTCTTCCACAACCAGGATGGTGGCTT